>NZ_WXWK01000130.1:0-11026 GCF_009904835.1 Vibrio sp. V33_P6A3T137
CTAGATCTTTATTTAACAATTGCTTACCAAATAATTGGGCAATAAAATGCATAGGCTTTGATTATTAAAAAGGTTATTATTTTCATGCATTACAAATCAATTGCTCTGGCTCTAATCGCATCATTAGGGCTTATGGGATGCCAAAATACGTCGCTAACTAAAACAAAAGAAACTAAGAGAAGTTACGCTGTTTTTGATTTAAAGGTAGCAGATAACATTTCGTCCACAGATATGGCTAAAGCGATAAAAACGGCATTACAGTCCAATACTTCTTCTGTAAAAATCACTGAGGATTTACCCCCTTATCCGTTACCTAAAGAGTCTCCTCGCTTTCAACTAGTCAATCCATTCGCTGGCAACTCAGCCCTATCAGCTTTAGCAGGTGGAGCGGTTAGAATGCCGACTTGTGATGGAGCACTTGTGTATGCTCAAGCAACTGACAGCTCGATGAATTCACATGGAGAAAATACTCAGTTTTATACTTGTCTATGGCAATATGAAGGTGGCTATCATGTCGATATTTATACTCAATTCGATATCGTTACTGGTGGCTTAGAAAATCTAGGTCGCGACCTCGTTCGCGGAGTGATGGGAGATTCAAGTCAGTTTATTCCTCGTACCATTGCCAGTATCAGAGATAACTTAAATGCTCTGAACGCTGAAACTACTCTTGTTACGGCTTATCCTTCAGATTTTGAAACATTGATCAAAGAGCGACAAATGTAGCAGCAAGTTGCTACTACGAATCAAACGAACCTCAAACTTAAGCCATCAATATAGCTACATCCAAACCACTTGGAGTTTCAGGTAGGCGGCAAGTGAGTGAATCCCCATGAGCATAGACAGACTATGTGATTGGGGTGAACGAAAGTAGCCAACACACCTTGTAGTGGTAAATACCGAGTCTCTAGGGTCTGTTTAACTGACTTCCCGTTATGCTCTACTGCATAACGGGATAACTATTTCCACGAATAGCCTCGGGCATCTCACCCATACCGTTACCCACTTCACTGATAAGTCAGTATCTTTTCTGCTTTTATGCATCCTTTGGTATAGTCATGAAATGCATTTGTACTGAGCGGGCTAATCGCATGGAATCGACAATAAACAAATCAAAGCTATCTGAAACCGACATCATCACGAAATTCATTCTTCCTGCTATCAAAGGGGCGGGATGGGATGATATGTCGCAGATTCGTCAAGAAGTAAAACTGCGTGATGGTAAAGTCATTGTTCGTGGTCAGGCAGCGGCGAGGAAAAAGGTTAAGTCTGCGGACATCGTCCTTTACCATAAACCGAGCATGCCTCTAGCCGTTGTCGAAGCAAAAGCGAACAAGCATGAAGTCGGCAAAGGTATGCAACAAGGACTAGATTACGCCAGCCTACTTGACGTCCCTTTTGTCTTTGCCTCAAATGGCGACGGTTTTATCTTCCACGACAAAACCAACCCAGCTCAACTCGAAACTGAAATTCGACTTGAAGACTTCCCGACACCTCAGCAACTATGGGACAAGTACTGCGTTTGGAAAGGCTACAAAACTGAGCACCTTCCCGTCATTACTCAAGATTACCATGACGATGGTAGCGGTAAGTCCCCGCGCTACTATCAGCTACAAGCGATAAACAAAACCGTGGAAGCGGTCGCAGCAGGACAAAACCGTGTACTCTTGGTTATGGCAACGGGTACGGGAAAAACTTACACTGCATTCCAGATTATTTGGCGACTATGGAAGTCCCGAGCCAAAAAACGCATCCTATTTTTGGCGGACAGAAACATTCTGGTCGATCAAACTAAGACCAACGACTTCCAGCCGTTTGGCCCCGCTATGACCAAAGTCACTGGTCGAACAGTCGATCCCGCTTACGAGATCCATCTAGCTCTATATCAAGCTCTGACTGGCCCAGAAGAGCACCAAAAGGCATTCAAACAAGTTGCCCCTGATTTCTTTGACTTGATTGTTGTTGACGAGTGTCATCGTGGTAGTGCCGCTGAAGACAGCGCATGGCGCGAGATCCTTGAGTATTTCGGCTCTGCGACTCAAATCGGGCTAACCGCGACACCGAAAGAAACCGATATCGTTTCTAACACAGAATACTTTGGTGATGCGCTTTATACCTATTCGCTTAAGCAAGGCATTGAAGACGGCTTCCTAGCTCCTTACAAAGTTGTGCGTGTGGACATCGATGTAGACTTACAAGGTTGGCGACCAACCAAAGGACAAGTCGATAAACATGGTGAAGTTATCGAAGACAGGATCTATAACCAGAAAGACTTCGACAGAACTATGGTCATTGATGAGCGAACAGAACTGGTTGCACAGACCATCACCAGTTACCTCAAACGTACCGACCCGATGGCTAAAACCATTGTGTTCTGTAATGACATTGACCACGCAGAGCGTATGCGTCGAGCACTAATCAACTGCAATCCTGAGCAAGTTGCTAAGAATGAAAAATACGTAATGAAAATTACAGGTGATGATGAAATCGGCAAAGCTCAGCTTGATAACTTCATCAACCCCAAAAAGGCTTACCCTGTTATCGCGACCACCTCAGAACTCATGACAACAGGTGTCGATGCAAAAACTTGCAAACTGGTTGTTCTTGACCAGGGCATTCAGTCGATGACCAAGTTTAAGCAGATCATCGGTCGTGGTACTCGTATTGATGATCGTTACGGAAAGCTATGGTTTACCATTCTAGACTTCAAAAAGGCGACTGAACTGTTCGCTGATGAGCGCTTTGATGGTGTCCCTGAACGAGTTAAAGAGACAAAACCAAAAGACTTCGAAACCGATGAAGGACTTGATGAAATCATCGATGATAAAGATGAACTTGAACAAGATGATCCATTTGAAGGGGAAGATATCGACCCTGAAAGCATCCAAGAACCAGAAGCTCCATACGACTCAGGTTCATCTCCTTCTGACGGTAGCAATTCCGATGATGATTGGCAGGATGAAAACCGAGTGAGAAAGTTCCATGTCAACGGTGTAACGGTGAAAGCCATTGCCGAACGTGTTCAATACTACGATTCCGACGGTAAACTCGTCACCGAATCGTTCAAAGACTATACCCGCAAGACAATGGCAAAACAGTTCTCCTCAATGGATGACTTTGTTAAGCGCTGGCAAGATGCCGATAAAAAGCAAGCAATCATTGATGAACTGGCAGAGGAAGGCATCATCTGGGAAGCATTAGAGCTGGAAGTGGGCAAAGATCTCGACCCATTCGACATGATTTGTCATGTCGTGTATGACCAACCAGCACTCACCAGAAAAGAACGGGCAGACAACGTCAAAAAGCGCAACTACTTCACTAAGTACGGTGAAACGGCTCAGCAGGTGTTGAACAACCTACTGGACAAGTACGCAGACGAAGGCGTTCAAGAGATTGAAAATATTCATGTACTCAAAGTTAAGCCTTTTGACGAGATGGGACGCCCTGCTGAAATCGTCAAAAAATGCTTTGGTGGTAAAGAGCAGTACTTAGAAGCGATTTCTGAATTGGAAGCTGAGATTTATCAATCAGCCTAATCTCCATTTAAACCAAGCTAGAGTTTCTTTAGCTTGGTTAACGACCTCAAGCCACAATGCATATCTATATTTTTGGTAACCTAAATTCAGGCAAAACGACGTTAAGCCAACAAATACAAGGACGTTTGCCTGAGTTCCCTTATTTATCTTTAAATGAGTATCGAATTCGCTTTGGCGATGGAACCGAGCAAGGTGAGCAACTTGCATGTGAGCATTTCCTTGCTGTGGTTAAACAACAGGAAAACGCGATTGTTGAATTTACAGGATACGGTCAAACAGCTAGCCTTCTTGCCAATCAATTAGATAGGAAAACAGGCATATTAATTTGTTGCACTAGAGATATTGAGCAGAGCATCAATGCAATTGATGACGAGAAATACTCAGAAATCTCTTACCAATCATCCTACAAAAAACTGCCAGCTATTGATGAAGCTATTAGATTTTTGAAAAATAAAACCATACCGACAGAGCTAGAAGCTCACTGGCAAAGACAGATTTGGCAGTCTTACAGTTTTGACTTCTCTGATAACTTTGATGCCTTCTGGGCGGCCTTCCCATTATCTCAACACACTTGGGTCAGTAAGCTGAATAAAGTATTGAGCACAGATACAAGCGTACCTACAGCTCTACTTTACGGTAGCTTAGGGGCTAATCAGTTAACAAAGCGCTCCGATATCGATTTATTTATTCAGTCATCGATTTCGGTTCAGAATTGGCATAAAAGACTCCTCAGATTGTTCGGTGAACAATTGGCTCATACCGATATTTTGGGATCGAAAATCACTCTTAGAACACAAGACCGTTTGCTTATAGAAATCGTTATAGGCCAATCGCTGTCTGACATTTCTCTTTATTATCGCGAGTCACAAATCTACAACGTTCACTTCACTATTTTAAAGGGTGAGCTTGGCCTTGCAGAACAATTAGACGCAGTTACTAAAACACATACAAGCGAGCGAAAGCAAGCCAAAGAGTTGGCCGCTCAGGTTTACTTTTTGTTTTGCTCCTTACCGAACCTTATCGCTAACAACGACAGTTACAAGTACCACTTTCACTGCTCTATCATCCAGCACTATTGTGTTCAGCTAGAACATTTATTGCTGAGTGAGTTTAAACACAACTATCTTCCCAAACATGCCGCTACAACATTGATTGATTTCCCATGGCAAGTATTTAACTGCTCAGCAACTTATATCAGTACAGTGCAATATACTGAACTTTATCAGTACCTAATCACACTGTTCGAACGGCTCGGAAAGAAACAACTGATTAAAAGTAATTGCTATTTCTCTGTGGAGAATCGCTTTCTCCACGAGATCCCTAGTGAAGATAACAAGGCTTAAAAATTGAAAAATCATCAAATAAAGACAATCAACTTTCGCCTGTGGCTAACATTGGCTCTGACAAGCTTAATACCACTAATCTACTCTACTACACGAATCCATTTCTTGGGCAGCATCCCAAGCCCATGGACTTTTAGCATTGCAGCACAAGTTGCATGGCTAAATGTAGGATATGAAGTCCTCAGCGAAGCATTACTCATCCCTTTAGCATTTATTCTAGGCAGAGTGATTCATAATAATGAAGTTTTTCGCGAGCGAGCCAGTCTATCTCTTTTGGTTACCTTAGTTTGCTACTTTGTGGCGACCTTAATGGTTTTGTGGCTAGCCCCGAACTTTGTTGATGCGATGCAGCAACAGGCTGAATTATTGACACAAACGATCCAATACATTCGATTGGAATCTGCCGCTATTCTGCTCTCCAGCGTTTATGCCTTTTTGTCTTTGGTTCTCGTCCTAAAAAATGAACGGAAAGCGCTGTATGGCCTTCTAGTAGTACAAACGATCATGACTGTCCTTTGTGACAGCGTTTTCGTCAGTCAACTACCTTACTCCCTTCAGTTAGGAGTGAATGGTATTGCTTTAAGTAATATCGTGGTCAATAGTCTTCTCGCGCTGTTTGCCCTGATTTATTTATCGAAATCAGGGATCACTCTAAGCTTCAAGTTTTCTAAAGGAGATCAATCGCAATGGCTCAAAGAATGGGCAAAGATTGGATGGAAGTCAGGGCTTGAGTCTCTCGTACGAAATACTGCCTTTATTATCATGATTCTTCAGCTTATTAACCAAGTACAACAAGCGGGAACATTCTGGGTTGCTAATCAATTTATTTGGGGCTGGCTACTACTTCCCGTTTTGACATTAGGACAACTGGTTAAGCAAGATGCTGCGACAAACAATGGGTTAACATCTGAGCGAGTCAATGGCTACCTTTGGATAACGTTAGGAATTATCGCTGTTTGGATACTCACCGCACCGCTTTGGAACAGCTTTATAGCCAATGTCATGGGGATAGAGAACCCTGAGTCAATCACCAGTCTAGTTTGGCTAATGGTTGGGTTCTATGTCATTTTCAGTTTAAACAATGTCATAGACAGTTACTTTTATGGTATTGGACGAACTGATTTAATGCTGTATCAATCACTTATCGTAAACACCTTGTTTTACGGTTGTGCTTTTGTGCTTTATCAAATCGGTATCTTTGTCCCTACGCTTGAACGAATCGCCATAATGTTCGGCTTGGGCATTACTGCTGATGCACTCATCACTTGGGTGTTGTACCTTGCCTTACGGAGCAAAATGAGCATGAATCAACAACCAGTAAGCCATTAATTTATATATTTATCATAGATGTAAATGCCCACTAACCTCCACCGTTATTGGGCATCATCTCTCCTCTTTTCAGTACTCAGATTGACGTAGAAATGCTATAATCAGCGCTAATTTTTTCAGTCAGTTAGTAGAACTCCATGTCAATCAGTTCAGTTATCAAGTCTATTCAAGACATCATGCGTAAAGATGCGGGTGTGGATGGTGACGCGCAGCGTCTAGGCCAAATGTCATGGCTTTTATTCCTTAAAGTGTTTGATGCACAAGAAGAAGAGCTAGAGTTCGAGTTAGATGATTACCGCGAACCCATCCCAGCCAAGTACCTATGGCGTAACTGGGCGGCAGATAACCAAAGCATTACAGGTGATGAGCTGCTGGAATTCATTAATGATGACCTATTTCCGACGTTAAAAAACCTTACTGCGCCGAAAGACACCAATCCACGCGGTTTTGTGGTGAAAGAAGCTTTTAGTGATGCTTTCAACTACATGAAAAATGGCACACTGCTGCGTCAGGTGATTAACAAGCTCAACGAAATCGACTTTACTGACTCTAAAGAACGTCACCTGTTTGGTGATATCTACGAGCAAATCCTACGTGACCTACAAAGTGCAGGGAATGCGGGTGAGTTCTATACCCCTCGCGCGGTGACTCGCTTTATCGTCAATCGTCTTGACCCTAAGCTAGGTGAGCAGATTATGGATCCCGCTTGCGGCACGGGTGGATTCCTGGCTTGCTCGTTCGATCACGTTAAAGAGAACTACGTGACCAGCGCAGCCGACCACCAAACGCTGCAAAAACAAATCCATGGTGTAGAGAAGAAACAACTACCACACTTGCTGTGTATCACCAATATGATGCTCCACGGCATCGAAGTCCCTGTGCAGATCAAGCACGGCAACACGCTTAACAAGCCGCTTTCAAACTGGGACAGCAATATCAATGTGATTGCGACTAACCCACCGTTTGGCGGCACAGAAGAGGACGGGATTGAAAAGAACTTCCCTGCCGAAATGCAAACTCGTGAAACGGCTGACCTGTTCTTGCAGCTTATTGTCGAAGTATTAGATAAAAATGGTCGCGCTGGTGTGGTATTGCCTGATGGCACCTTGTTTGGTGAAGGCGTAAAAACCAAAATCAAAAAGATGCTGACGGAAGAATGTAACCTGCACACGATTGTTCGCTTACCTAATGGCGTGTTCAACCCGTACACGGGCATTAAGACCAACATTCTGTTCTTTACCAAAGGCAAACCGACCAAAGACGTGTGGTTCTATGAGCACCCTTACCCAGAAGGCGTAAAGAACTACAGCAAAACCAAACCGATGAAGTTTGAGGAGTTCCAACAAGAGATTGATTGGTGGGGTAACGAGGCCGATGGGTTCGCTAGCCGTATCGAGACCAAGCAAGCTTGGAAAGTATCGATTGAGGATATTATCGAGCGCAATTTTAACCTTGATATTAAAAACCCTTATCAGGACAAAGTCGTCAGCCATGATCCTGAAGAGTTACTGGCGAGCTATCAGCAGCAGCAACAAGACATTAAAGCACTGCGTGACCAACTGAAAGGCATTCTCGGAGATGCGCTTAGCTCTACCATTCAAGGTAAAAAGCAAGGTGGAGAGCAATAATGACTGTGGAGAACCTAATTACCGAGCATATTGATATTTGGACTTCAGCAGTAAAGACCAAATCGGCTTCTGGTCGTGGTAGCAACAAGAAACTAGAGCTTTACGGTGTTAAGAAGTTGCGTGAGCTAATTCTGGAGTTGGCTGTGCGAGGAAAGCTTGTTCCTCAAGATCCTAATGACGAGCCAGCTTCATTGTTGCTTGAGCGTATTGCGCAAGAAAAGGCTCAATTAGTAAAAGAAAAGAAGATTAAAAAGCCTAAAGCACTTCAAACTCTGTCACCAGAGAGTCTTCCGCGACTTCCTGAAAGCTGGACTTGGTCACACATGCAAGATATCACCGAATATGTGCAACGAGGGAAAGGCCCAAAATATGCGGAAGAAGGCAGTGTTCGGGTCATATCTCAAAAATGTGTGCAAAATTCTGGATTTGATATTGAACCAGCTAGATATATAGAAGAAGAAAGCTTGGAGAAGTATCAATATGAGCGCTTTTTGAGAGAAAACGATCTACTTTGGAATTCAACTGGAACAGGTACTGTTGGTCGAGTTAATGTCCTACCAACTATCAAGCAAAAGTCTCTTGTTGCTGACTCTCATGTGACCGTTGTAAGACCTCTTATTATGAGTAGTCGATATATTTGGTGCATCCTTATGGCTCCTGGAGTTCAAGCGAGAATCGACCCTTTTCATGAACAATCTTTAGTATCAGGATCAACCAAACAAGTAGAATTAAATACAAGCTCTGTAGTTACGTTGCCTATACCTGTTGCTCCAATCGCCGAACAACACCGCATCGTCGCCAAAGTCGATGAGCTAATGGCGCTCTGCGACCAGCTAGAGCAACAAACTGAAAGCAGTATCGATGCACACCAAGTGCTGGTAACAACTCTGTTAGACACTCTCACCAACTCTGCCGATGCTGATGAGTTAATGCAAAACTGGGCGCGAATCAGTGAGCATTTCGATACCTTATTCACTACTGAAGAGAGTATCGACCAGCTCAAGCAAACCATTCTACAACTGGCGGTGATGGGTAAGTTGGTTCCGCAAGATCCAAGCGATGAGCCTGCTGCTGAGTTACTGAAAAGAATTGCGGAAGATGGCGATAGTCCTAAAAAAGTAAGGTTAACTAAGCCCATATCTGAATCTGAAGAGCCATTGACTCTACCAACTGGCTGGGTTTTCACAAGATTGGAGTCGATTATCCAGATATCCTCGGGTAAAAACTTAACCGCAAAAAAAATGGATTCCAATGGAACGATTCCTGTTTATGGAGGGAACGGTGTTACTGGTTATCACAGCGAAAACAATGTATCAGAACCAACTATTGTTATAGGTCGTGTTGGATTTTACTGTGGTTCAGTCCACTTGACACCGAAAAAAGCATGGGTAACTGATAATGCTTTTGTGACAAAGTTTTCTCATTCTAACTTGAACTTAGAATTTTTATTTTGGTTGTTGAAGGCCACTAATCTGAATGAAAATGATAGTGCAACGGCTCAACCTGTAATTTCTGGAAGAAAAGTTTATCCTATAGTCGTTGGATTACCCCCTTTGAATGAGCAAGCACGTATTGTTGCTAAATTAAATGAGTTGATGGCTATGTGCGACTTTTTAAAGCAAAGTTTCAGTGAACATACTTCAACTCAACTATTGCTAACGAATACTATTGTCGAACATGCGGTGTAACCATGAGCCTTTACAATATCGCCAATAAAAACCTCACCGCACTGACACCGACCACCTTTGCAGCCGAAGGGCTGCAAGAAAGGCACGATTTACAAGAAGCGTTGAAAGGCTGTATTGATGCCATCGCACCTGATTGTTTGGTGATATCAGAGGAGTTTTCAGACTGGGAAGACAGCCGTCGCCGTATCGACCTGTTAGCCATCGACAAAAATGCCAACTTAGTGGTCATCGAGCTTAAACGTGATGAAGTCGGTGCGCACATGGAACTGCAAGCGCTACGCTATGCCGCAATGATCTCTACCATGACGTTCGACAAAGCGTGTGACTACTATGCCCAGTACTTGAAGAAAGAAGGTCAAGAGGTTAACGCCCGCGAAGCTATCCTAGAGTTTGTCGATCTGGATGAAAACAGCTTGGATGACTTTGGTAACGATGTTCGAATCGTTTTGGCCTCAAGAACTCACCACTTCTGTCTTGTGGTTGCGTGACAAAGGCATCGATATCAGTTGTGTGCGCCTCACGCCCTATCGCTACAAAGAAGATGTACTGATCAATGCTGAACAGATCATCCCTGTACCCGAGGTAGAAGAGTACCAGGTGAAGTTCCGCGAGAAACGTGCCGAGCAGCGCACAAGCGTTCAAAAAGGCGAAAAAGATTATTCGGAGTACCGCTATAACGGTCATACCTATAAAAAGCGTCACCTCGCGCTCGCGTTAGTCACGGACTGGATCGAGAAGCATCAGCCACAAAGCTTGAATGATGTACTCAACGCATTTAACGACCCCGTAAGACGACGCATTGCCATCCTAGCGGAACAAATTCCTCAAGGTAGAATTCGCCGTTTCCACAGCGATGAAGACGCGCTGATTACGCTGCCTAACGACGAGGTGATAGCCATCACCAACCAGTGGAGCCTCAGCAATATCACTCGATTGATTCACTTTGCAGAGCAAAGTGGCATGGTTGTAGAAAAAGCAGACTGATTCAGCTACCCAAAGTCGCAAGTAACAAGCTTTGAGTAGAACATCGTTCTCCTCGAAGCATTTTTATTTGTTAATCAAATACCCAATCTTTACTATTTTAAGATTAGGATAAGAACATTGTTCCGAGTACAGTTCAGTGCACTATCGAGATGGTTGCTCACATCAAAACAGGTGTTATTTAAAAGCTAGCGTGAGATAAGGCAATACATACCCTTTGAGCTTAGACTCTATCTGTTCCACTGTTTTTAGTTGATCGGGTAGAACATTGTTCATAGGTGTTTCAACATCTATAACAGTGACCAATCTACTCAACCCCCCGTGGCTCATACGACTCCTTAGAGATAGATAAACTTTAGCGATGGTTTTATCACCAATAAGAGCAACCATCGCAAACAAGCTTGGTTCCTCTCTCCTGAGCGAACCTCGCAATAATGTAAATATTATAAATTGTTTCATTTTTTTGTGATAATATCCGCGAAACTTTTCCTTACCAATGACTCTGGACATGAAGTTTCCCG
>NZ_WXWK01000070.1:0-10378 GCF_009904835.1 Vibrio sp. V33_P6A3T137
CTCTCCATACTGAATGAAATGTACTAATGGATTTAAGCCACTTTCCGCAACATCAGGATAGGTTTTTAAATACCAAAGGGTATTAAACTCAGCACTGGGATTACGCCCTTCTTGCGCGCCAAAGCGTAAGTAATGTTCAATCGGATCTAATCCATCCTCAATCACATCTGGATACTGAGCGAGATACCACTCTTTATCGAAATACTCAGAAAACTCAATTAGTAACTTCTGCTGAGCCAATTGAGCGGCCCGTTTACGCTGCGGAGTTTGGCGAAATTTACGCACCGGTACGGTCATTTTCCATAATGTGGAAGCATGATGAGCGGTTAACTCTTTTTCGAGTAATGTTTTACTCGCTAAGGCTTGAGCTAGCTCTAGCTTGGTTAAACGCTGACGCTTGATTAAGCTATTAATTTTAACGCTGTGGGCTTTGAGTTGTTGGACTTGCTGGTCGATCTGTTTCTGTAGTGTACTTTTCTCGTAATACAGCGTCTCAAGTGCCTCTTGCACGCGATGTAGCTCAGCAATAATCATGCTGTTTTCTTGCTCTAGGTTTTTTTGCTGACGTGTGGCATCACTCACTTGTTGCTCAAGAGCAGATTTTTGCTGCTCAATCGCGGTTAGTTGTTGTTCTAGCTCGACCTGTTTGTTTGAAGCTTGCTGGCATTGCTGCTCTGCCGCTTGTAGCGCCGATTGGCTGGTGGCGTAGTGCTCCGTTAAGCGACTATGCTGGCCTTTTTGCTCAGTCAGTGACTGCTCTAATTGATTACATTTATTCATCACTTGCTGATTTTGCTGCAGTGAAGATTCCAGCGCTTCTTGCACGCGATGCAGCTCGGTTATCACTAACTCGTTTTCTTGCGCTAACGCTTGTTGCTGCTGCTCTGACGTTTGTAGCGCCGATTGGCTGGTAGCGTACTGCTCCGTTAAGCGACTATGCTGCCCTTGCTGCTCGGTCAGTGACTGCTCTAACTGATTACATTTATTCGTCTGTTGCTGATTTTGCTGCAGTGAAACTTCTAGCGCTTCTTGCACGCGATGCAGCTCGGTAATCAGTAACTCATTTTCTTGCACTAACGCTTGTTGCTGCTGCTCTGCAGCTTTGAGCTGATGTTCTAAGGCTGTTTTTTGCTGCGCAGCGGCAGATATCGCCACATAATGGGCTTGCTGATTTTCGGCTAACTGCTGCTCAAATGTCATTTGTTCCGCCGCTCTTTCCTGACGCAGTTGGTCAATGTCTGACTCACGCTCTGTCAGTTGCTTGTCGGTATAACGCTGACGGCGAATAGCATGCTGGCTTTGGCGGGTCAGCTCAGCAATGCTTAACGGTAATTGCGGATAATCCTCGCCCATGGGCAGAGCGACACTCAATAACAGTTGCTCTAAACGCTCTAACTGCGAATGGGTTTTTACATAGTAAGCAGCGAACAGATCATACTCATCTTGACTGGTACGGGCGCAAGTGGTGTTGATATCCGCTTGCGGCCACTCAATTCCTAGGTTATTGAGCCATTCACACCAATCTTGGGTAAAATAGGTTGCGTGGGCATGGCTAAGTAAATTGACCTTATGCTGATGTTTCGGTAGCCAAGCTAACAGTTGTTCGCTGGTTTCCACCCATTTAGCCACCACATTGTCAATTTGCGCCTCTTCTGCGCCATTACGTAATGCATTGGCTAGCGTGGCTTGTAACCCCCAGATATGTATCAATAACTCATCATGATCAAGTAAGTCACTGTCTATTTCTGCTAATGAACAAGGCGCAGCAATGATGGTCACTTCATCGGTACAACGTTTCTTGCTGTTGGTTACTATCGAGAAGGGGCTATGTTGCTGGCTAAGCCAAGCTTGCCATTGAGCACTCTCTATCATGCTGGCAATGATTTTCATGGGTGGCTCCATTATAAACTGAATAAACGGCAAAGAAGTCTTGATGGATGGCGAGAGCCAATGCTCATCAAGATAAATAATTAACGGGCTAAGCTATTCAACACTGGCTGGTTTTCCGCTATGACCACTTGTTCGGCTTGTCGTGCTCGTAGCTGAACTACATTGTCCACCAACACCTCAAGCTGTTGATGATAAAGACCAATATGACGAATGATGGTTAAATTAATCCGCCGCACATCATAGCGCTGCTGAGCAAGTTGGTAACTTAACTGGCCATGTTCAGCGACTCTTTCAGGATGATCAATATACTGACGTATTGCCGCAACTAACGAGTCAACATCACGTGGTTTGACTAAATAGCCATTTTGCCCATCCAGCACAGTATCTCGACATCCCGGACCATCACTGGTAATTATCGCTCGTCCTACTGCCATGGCTTCTTGAGTGCTCCGTGGTACGCCTTCGCGATAGTAAGACGGCAGGACAAAGACGGACGATTGCTGTAAAAATTGGCGTACATCATCCACTTTCCCTGGGTAAACAATGATCCCAGCATTGACTTTATCGAGTAGCGTGCTCGCGCTCAATGAACCTTTTCCTCGGTCCGGCGCACCGACAACAATAAACTCTGCCGACACCCCTTCTGCTTTAAGCTGCTCTGCTGCAGCAATAAATTGGCGAATGCCTTTTTCATTGAGCAGTCGGCCGACAAACACAAATTTAAGCGGCGCTATTTGCGGCGGATGATATTGGTAATAGGTTAAATCCAAGCCAATACCGTTAAGCTGATGAATGTGGCCGGTTTTAATGCGGTGTTTATCGATCAAATCTTGCCGATCATCTTGATTGAGTAAAAACAGATGATGGCAATAGCGCAAACTGAGTCGATACAGGGCGACTTGCACTTGCTGAACTAAACGCTGAACAAAACCAAAACCATTCACACCTGGAGTAAAAGGCCGACCTAGCCCTTCTATTTTTCCCACTCGTAGAGGAACGTTGGCTAATTTGGCCGCTAAGGTGCCATAAATCACTGGCTTGGCAAAATAACAAAAACTGACGTCTATTTGATAACGGCGAAATAGCCGATACAGTTGATAGACGGTATATAAATCCCGCCATGGGTTAACGCCTAAACGGCTTAATGAATAGCGAATTGGTTTAGCGCCGAGCTCCATAATTCGCCACTGTTGCGCCTTAGTCATTTCACTCACAAAGGCGTAAACCGTATGGCCAGAGGCGACCAGATCACGGATCAGTTCGCCACGAAAACCAACTAGGCTTTCTGCCAGGGTGCCAACAATGGCAATCGTTTGTTTTTGCATAGCATTACCGAATACCGATGAGAGTCCTTACCCACTTCGCGCCGACAACTTTAAGCTTTGCTAAACGCGGTGAGCGGCTATTTTTCCATTGCTGCAAATGTTCTACTGTCTGTGATGCACTGCAGTAGTAGCCCGTGACTGGGCTAATGTATAAGGGATACCAAATTAAGCTGGCAAAAATCAGTTCATTAAGCGTTAGCTGGCGAGTACGTCGAATTACTGGGGCTTTATCGATGGTTAATCCCCAACCGGAATAAAACGGTTGGCCATAACAAACCACTTTTTTATGACGTAATAAGGCTTCAAAGCCCGCTAATGAACTGATGACATGCACTTCATCAACTTGAGGATAAAGTTGGTCTATGCCTATATGAGTGATCACTTGGTCACACCATTGGTGAGCCTGTGATTCATTTTTTCCAGACGCTCTGGCACCAGCCACAACATCGGGATGCGGTTTATAGAGAAGATAAGCCTGGGGATTTTCTCTTCTAACCTGACGTAATAATTCAATATTGGTTTTTATTATTGGCGAGCCAAATTCAATGGAGGCGTCATTTTCGACTTGTCCTACCACTAAAATAATGGTTTGTTCGCGGTTTACTGGCTGCCAATCACCTTGGCCAGTATTGTATTTGGTCACGTTTGCGCGCAGCAGTTGTTGCTGTAATTGCTCTCCCTGCTGGCACTCTCGCTGTGTAAACACGTGATGTTGTAAAAAATCTTCTAATCGTGAAGGGCGCGTGGCATCAAAATACAGGCCGAGATCGTCGACCACCCAAGACAATGGGCGCGTAAATAACGCCCCTAAACCCACCGAGCGAAGAAAGCCATCTTCGACCCTTAATACTTGTTGAGAATCCTGCGCGAGTTGAGTGCGATTACCCCATAACACAGGGATAGACCCCGCCGTTAATCCTTCTGGCTGAGCCACAAACTGGCGCTGACAACCTTGGAAAAAAGCATTAAAGCTGGCTCGCCAAAAACGTTTCACCGCCAAAAAGCCAACCTTTGCTGGTAAACGCCGACGGGCAGCAAATTGTACCTCAAGCCATGCGATGGCTTGGGAGACTGAGCATGACTGCTGCCATTCAGGATGCCATACCTGGCAATGCGGACTAAACCAGGTTGCCAACAGTAACTGTTGCTGCTGCCAATCATGCCACTCAATCTTGTATAACGGCTGCAATGCTGTGTCTGACTGTGCCCACGCCTGCAAACACTGTGCAACCTGACCATAAACCATGACCGGTTTTCGATAAATCGCCGCTTCAATGGTGGTTAGCCATTGGTCCGTAATAATCATTTGCGCATCGCGTAACCAGCGGCCTTTTTCAGCAAATTGATCGAGCCAATAAACCTCATCACTTGCCAACAGACCAGCCCGCTGATGACGGGCCAACTGAGCATGCGACTCGCCCCTATCCTGACTCTCAACCATTACATACATCACGCAATTGATTGATTTGGCATAAGTCATTACCGCTTGCGATAAAGTGTCAGCACAAGCTTGCTTGCCAAGCACCCACAATACATAGGCCGGAGGGCTCTGCGACTCTATAGGCAGATAAGTGTGAGCAAACACACTCAATTGGCTGTGCTGGATCTGCTCAAGCCACGCTTGATGCTCAGCTTGCCAACTCACCGCATCATCTGATAATCGATTATCAGGTAATTGTCGTGGCTTGGCGACGCTCATTAATGCTTGCTTGCCTTGGCGGCGTTTCGGCGCGCTAGGAGCTGGCCACACTAACCTTTCTGCTGAGCGATGGCGAAATAAGCGGACCATACAAATGATACTTCCTTGCCAAGTTATCTGGTTTTTATCTATCTAGCTAAAGGATTATTAAACCAGTTAATCACGGTGGTCGCGGATAATCGCTCGCGCTAAATGAACAATCGCAAAAAAGAACACACTCATTAAGCTCCATACCACCCAGTTATGTAAGCGGCGTGGCTCTGTGGAGAACTCGGGGAGCGTCGGATATTGTAAAACCGAGACTTGCTTGAGTTTACGCGCCGCTTCGACACGCGTGGTTTCTAAGGCAATTAAAGCGTGAGAATACAGCTCTAAAGCAAATTTGGCTTGCATTTCTAAGGTTTGATACTGCGCGGATACACGGTTTAAGGCGTTACCATGTTCCATGGTTAATTTTGCTTGCTCTTGAGTGATTTGCGACTTTAATGCTTTGATTTCACTTGTTAGACGCTGCATCTCTGGTGAGCGTGGATTTTGAAAAGTGCTCAAGGCATTGCGCTGTGATTCCGTCACTGCAAGCTGGGCTTGCAGTTTTGAAATGATGGTGAAAATCCCTTCCACTGTCCCCGTCGGTGATACCAAGCCATGAGCATCTTGGTATTCGAGCAAGGCTTCGCGAGCATCCTCCACTCGCTGCGCCATATCCGCGACTTGCACCTCAATAAATTTAAGCTGCTCTTCCGCGAGGCGCTTACCCATTAAGTTCATGTGTCGCTCGCCTTCTTCGAGTAAGGTTTGCGCAATAGCTTGCGCCATTTCAGGACTATAAGCTTCTACCCGCACCCGCAATACTTTAGCGTAATCGTCAAATTGAATGGTGATCCGCTCGTGCAAGTAACGATAAAACTTTTCTAATGGCGCATTAACATCACTTAAGCGAGCAATGCGGTCAATCGAAGACTGAGAATAATGTTGGCGTAGATCGAGCTTTTCTTGCAGTTTAATCGCCATATCCACCGACTCAAGATGATCTTTAAGCAGTAACAAATCTCCTGAACCTGATGTGCCCGATAATATAGAGGAAACACTAAAACCAGTCGGTATTACTTCTGGACTGCGTAGGACAATATTGGCTTGCGAGACATAACGATCGGTAGCGATAAAGGCGTAATAAATTCCCACCAGCATGATCACAGCAAAACAAACCACCCACTGGAGATGCTTGCGAAATACAACTTTCATTTTTTTATACTCTTATGATAATCAGCAATAGCATGCTCAAGATCGTCATACCAAATCGCTTTGCCTTTGTGAATCCACAACCCTGCTTGGCATAGATCCTTTAAAATCCCTTCACTGTGCGAGACCATGATAATACTGGCTTGACCGATTCGGCTGCGAAACGCTTCGGTGGCTTTGGCGCGAAAGCTTTTATCGCCCACCGCCGTTGCTTCATCAGACAAATAAACATCAAAATCAAACGCGAGTGACAGACCAAAACCTAAACGGCTGCGCATACCGCTTGAATAGGTGCGGATCGGCTGATCAAACGCTTTACCTAATTCAGCAAACTCTTGCACAAAAGCAATGATTTGCTCAATCCGCCCTTCACCGCCATGAATACGTGCAACAAACTTAACGTTTTGTCGCCCCGTCATACTGCCTTGAAAGCCACCGCTAAGACCAATCGGCCAAGAAACACTACAATCGCGGGTAATACTGCCTTTATCTGGCATATCCATCCCAGACAGCAGTTTTAATAGGGTTGATTTACCCGCGCCGTTTTTACCCACGACACCAACACTCACCCCTTGCGGAATGGTAAAGTTAACGTCATTGAGTACCCAATTACTACCAAACGGTCCATGATAACGTTTGGACATGTTTTTGACTTCTATCATGCTGACATAAGCCTAAATTTATAGCGAACATGAAGCATAAGGCCTAACAGTGTGCAACACAGCATCACTTGCATTGGATAAAGCGCATTAACTCCAGGCATCATGTAATAGCCATCAAAAAAGGCGTGCCGCATCAGCTCTAACACATGGGCGATTGGGTTGAGCAATAACCAAGGATGCAGTTCATAAGGTAAAAACTTAATTGGGATCATCGCTCCTGAGAGCATATAAAGAGGAAGCATAGCTAAGCCGACTATTTTCTGAATTTCTTCGACCATGGTAACAAAAACTGACAACACCAATCCTAAGCTCAACCCTACTCCCCAAGCCAAGAACCACATCACAATCACCATAAAGGGTTCATCAGGGGCTGCATGATAACCAAGAAACCACATACCGAAGATAAGGATGACAAAGATCACGCTACGTAGAAAAAACTCCAGCAATGAGCGTACAATCACGGTATCAATCGGTAACACTTGCCGATAAGCGAACAAAGCACGATTAGCACGTATTGCGCTCATGCTGCGCATCATGGCATCGCGGAAAATAAAAAAAGTAATAATACCAACCACTAACCAAGGAATAAAATCCGCCCCTTGAATAAATCGAACCCGCCCCATAAGCTGACGAACCGCCAGCATAATCACGACATGCAAAACTGGTTCAAGTAAGATCCAAGTCCAGCCAAAGCGATCGGCGGTCATCCGTGCCATGGCTTCACGCATAAAGAGTGCATGCCAGACATGTAGACAAATTTTAAACGGATGACGCGGGTGATAACTCATTTATAGATCCAACACAACCTTGGCTGCGATCGCCACTTGATACAAAATTTGCGTTAAGGTGGCTGCTAACTGCAGATTTTTGGTACTCGCGACTGGCAGAACGAGGATCTCATCGCCAGGTTGAACCGCAGCGTCACTCGCCGCTAGCACTTCACCGTTTTGACGAACAATCAAAATCCGCTTTTTATCCGCATGCTGACTAAATCCACCCGCAGAATCGATGTAATCCAGCACATTACGCCCCGCTAAGTAGACCACCGATTTAGGCACAAACACCTCTCCAGTGATGATCACGGTATTACTGCGCTTGGGTAGCGTAATCACATCACCATCTTGCAGGCGGACATCGACGAGTTGATTTTGGCTGGTCACGACCATGGTACCGTCAGGCTCAATTTGTCGTGCTTGTTGCACAAAGCGACTAATCAATTCCGCTTCCTTGACTCGGATCGCCGATTCTTCTGCGGTTGATGATGGCGCGCCTAGATAAGTAGCTTCAAGACGACGTAAGCTTTCTTCTAACGCCTGTTTTTGGCGTTCAGCAACCGACACTCGGCGTAACGAAATTTGACGATAATCGGTTTCCATCGGGTTAATGGCAACACTGTTGAGCAGCTCCATTAACGTGGTATTTTTCGGTAACACAAAGTTCGATTGCCCAGCAAAGGTTCCTTCTAACTGGACAACGATTTGCTGATCTTTACTGTCAGCGACAAACACTAATTCATCACCGTTAGCAACGGTTTGCTGCTTGAACTCATTTAAAGTGAGATAGTGAGCGATCGGATTTTGGCTGCGCGTTCCACGTTGTAAGACATGGGTTACCGCAGGACTAAGCTGAGCCAGTTCTAAAATGGCCATGCCTTGTGCTTGGGGTGGTAGCTCAAAACGGTAAGGACGACCAATATCTCCCGTGACTAAAACACTGGCACCACGCGGCGCGACCAATAGGGTATCGCCATCTTGTAGTTGTGGATGCGCCAACTCACCATGGAGCATGTATTGGTATAAATCCAGTTCAGCGAGCACTTTTCCATCACGTAATAAACGGACATTACGATAGCTACCGAGTTGATCATCAATACCATTAGCTTGATCTAAAAACATCAAGGCAGAATCGCTTGGTACACCACTATAACGGCCTGGGCTTTTCACAAAACCAGCCACAAAAACAGACACCGGTTGAACGCCTTGTAAATTCGTATAAACCTTAACCTGTTTAGAATAGGTTTGACGAATGGCCGCAGACACGACTTGGTTTAGCTGGCTATGAGTGACGCCCTGTACTTTTACTGGCCCCACGGTCGGGATAAAAATATTTCCTTGTGCATCAACGGGTAATACGCGATCAATCTCGACCGCGCCCCACACTCGCAAGGTGACTTGGTCACCAGGCAGTAGGCGATAATTAGCATTCAAGCCATCGGAACGTAAACCACGAAATCCACCTTGAAACAACTCTGCAGCGAAAGGTTTAATCGACTGCTCTTGCTCTGTTGGTCCAACCTGCTGACTTTGTATCGGTCCATAATGCGTGCTTTGCCACTGGCTACGGGCTGCGTCATCAACGGGTACGCTATTTCCTTGTGCCTGAGCCGCCTTCGCTAGCTCTGCTTGAGTTAACGCACTGACTTGAGGAGCAACAACAAAGGCAACACAACTGATAATCGATAGTATTGTTTTTTTCATTCAAAAGAATCCTTGCGCGAAGCACGCCTATCTCACCAATCAATGGCAATGCTAGAAACAAAAGTAGAGAAAGTGTTTAACGAGATATCGCTTACGGATTAATCGTTACGAAAATCACGTACAACTCCCCAACCTTGTGGGTAAAGGCAGAGATTATGACGATCGGAAGGCGTTAGAGATTCAACACGCAAACAAGCAAGACCAACGGCAGAAGTGAACGATTCACGAACACGCACCGTAGGAGCATCAGCTAAGGAAGAAAGTACTAAGGGGGAGTCAGACTCAATTAATGATTGCACACTCTGCTTGGCCAGTTCAGGTAAATAAATAATTTGATGTATAGGCTGACCAGCCGCAGGGCTATATTGATCTTCAATAGAACGAGGATAACTGCTACAACCAGTAATGAAGATACTGAGACTAGCAGTCACTAAGAGGGTTTTCGTTGATATCATAAAAAGTAAGCCGATGTTATTTTAACTAAACTGACTGGTTATTATTTGACCGACTTTGTCGATAAACAATAATTGATGTTTTTATTATTTAAGCTGCATTTTATTATTATATGTTGTCCCAAACAGCGTAAATTACCGATAACCGTGAATTGAGATCCACTCTATTATGTGTACGCTATTCTGTTTTTTGACATTATAAGAAATGCTTCTATGCTTAGGAGGTAAATGGATTAAACTTCAATCAAAAGTAGCTTATGAAACAAACTGTTACTCAAAAAGGAAAGCTACCGCCCGTTGAAAGACACGCTTATCCACATTGCGCAAAAATCCATCATTAATGTTGACTGCACTCATCAAAAACCTGATTAACGGTTTATTTATAACAGTGCTTGTAATCCAATTCCTACAAGGCCGACAATATTACTTAAAACGTGCGATTCATCAATAAAAAATGCATTTTTTTAAACCGAACGACATTCCGTTGAGTCATTTTTGGATAAAAGTAACATTTTCATTAAGCAAACAGAGTAATTGATAAATTGCACACTAATTTTCCATTCATAATGACCTTTCATTATTTAATGATCGCCAACTAATTACCATACTATCAATTACGGGTTATATATTAACC
>NZ_WXWK01000059.1:0-10340 GCF_009904835.1 Vibrio sp. V33_P6A3T137
CCGAGCCGTTGTCTCGCTTGAACGATAGCGCTAGGGGCAACCAGACTTCGTTTCCCGGGCAACATTAATTGTGCTTTGGAGACAATTGACCACAAAGGCTCTTGTCGGTAAAGCGACATAGCAACGACCGCCCAAACGGCCATGTCGAGAGGGATACGACGTTTACGAATAGTGGCCACACCGGAAGCTTCTAAGCATTGGTTGATGAAATCAGGACAAAGAATGTCACTGAGTTTTCCAAGTTGTTCAGTATTGGGGGCGTAACGCTTGGCGAGTGTTAGGGCTGTAGTTAATTGCAAAATAAAAGGCTCAAAGTTTTAGGAACTTAGAGCCTTTATAAGCCATCTGTAGGATCGTTCAACCGATCATTTATCTCTTAACTGATCGGCATTAAGCTGATTAAGCTCCTTTTTTATGTCGTCATTGAGGCATATCTTTCTATCTATAGTTAGCAAGTACGGTCTCGATATGACCTTGCAGTCGAAATAGCGCCATTTGTCGGTTAAATTCAGGGAGCAGGGTGTTAAAGGGTGAACTTTTGCCAATGCATAACGAAAATTCTACTTCAGCCAGTATGATTGGCAGCTCGACAATCAATCCTTGCAGATTTAACTGAGCCATTAAATAGTCCGCGACAATTTTATCCGTGGCGATAACATCTCCTCTACCATGAGCCAACATGGTTAATGCATTGGATAAGTTTGAGGTTAACAATCGGCGAAACTTATCTTCAGGAAAATGCTGATTACCCCAGTTATTACCTTGATAATCGAGGATTAAAAAAGGGCTTAGATCATCCGTTGTTTGGACATGCTCAATTTGAGTGAGATTGCGGTTAGTCGGGTTAACAAACAAGTTCATGGGGCCAACAATAACAGGTGTACTCGATACATTAGTGTATTCCTGCCGCGCTTGTGTGGCGACGGTGATAAAGGCGTCCGCTTCTCCCAGTTCAACCATTCTTTGCGCTCTTGCCCATGGATAGCCTTTATGAATAATGGGTATCCCCATTGTTTCTTGTAAAACCTGATCGGCGATATCAATAAAAATACCTGCCATATTACCGTTTTCATCTCGAAAAGAGTAAGGCGGAAAAGAGTCATAATAAACAATCGTCATCGAGGGTTTGGCAAACGTGGATACGCTTACTAAGGATAAAATCAGTAGAAACAGCACTCTTATCGACATAATGCGCATCCATTAATAACTGTTTTGTTATTATAGTTAATTCTGAGCAACGCCGAGTGCTTTGTTGTTCATCATTATCGTGAAGAGGGAAAATCAAACGTTAATAGTTTGAGAAAGAGCTGGAAGCATAATGCAATCTGCGTTGCAAAATGAAATTGTTGCATATCGCCTGGTTGATTAAGGAGTAGTGGCTTGTGCTTGAGCTCTATGACTAATGTGCTTTAACCACTCTGTTTTGGTTAAAGCACATCAGCTATATGTGGTTGCTCGTAAATAAATCCGTTAACAAGCGATCTGATTATCCAGCACTTCGAACTGACTTTTATCCCATTCGGTGAGGTTATCGGTGACTTTGCCAATTAATGGCAGTAAACGCCCGGCGTCTCTTTCTTTAAAAGGGTGATTGGTGATCACCGCAAACCCTGCGATGCAGCATTTGCCCCCTTTGGCTTGAATGAATTGAGCAAGTGTTCGCACGGCTTCTTCGCTGTAAGATTCAATTTTATAGAGATGGCCCATAATGCTTTCCTCTAAACGTGGTATTCAGCATGATGACGAGTGAGCGCTGAGTTATTTTTATTAAGCATATTTGGTGCCAGTTTACATTGATTGGATAGGATTGATGTCAGGTCTATCTGATCGTTAGCTAAGAAGATTCAATAATCGCGGTTTCATCAATGTCGTATTTGCGGATCTTACGCCATAAGGTTGTCCGGCCAACGCCCAATGCTTTAGCGGTTTGTTGCAAATGACCCTGATGATGTTTTAACGCATGAATAATGGCATTTTTTTCCATTAATTCGAGGCTTTGAATGGGTTGCGCTTGGTCGGTGCGTTGACGAATTCTATCGGGTAGATCGCCAAGGCGGATAACGCGATGAGCTGAACTGAGCAGAACTTTGTCCATCACACTCAATAGCTCACTGCGATTACCGGGCCAGCTATAATCCAGCAGCCTTTGCAAAGCGTCAGCGGCAAGCGTGTAGTTGGCTCGGTCGACAATATGCGAGATAAGGCTACGAGTATAATCGAGCGCTTCTCGCTGCGGAGGAATACACACCTCAATCCCTTGCATGGCGTAACACAATTGACGGCTAAACAACCCTGATTCGACTAACTTGTCTAAATCAGCACTGCTGGTGCTGATCACCCGCACATTAACGGGAATCACTTGCTGACTATGTAAACGAGTGAGAAACCCGGTTTTTAAAATCGCTAATAAGCTCGCTTGTAAGGTAGGCGGTAGATACTCGACATGTTCTACAATCAGTGTGCCATTGTAGGCCAATTCAAATTTCGATGGCTGACTTTGCTGATCATCACCCAATAGCGCTTGCGCCAATTGTTCGGGTTGTAAGGCCGCACAATCAATAATCATCAGTGGTGCCAGGCGTTGTTGGCTTTTATGGTGAATGGCTAACGCGAGCGAGAGTTTACCGACGCCATCTTCGCCTTGCAGTAGTACTGGCACTGAGACTTTTGCCGCTTTTTCAATCCGCTGCTGACAAGGGTGGCCTTCCAGTAACCACAGGTTTTCGCCCGGTTGCCAATAGTCGCCGCCAATAAAGTGACGTTCATGAGACTGGGTTAGTGGTTCGCTAGGATGAAACAGCGCCATCACTTCACCGCTACTGAGTGGTTTAAGTGAGAGGATCACTTTCAGCAATTGATGCTGACAATCGACCATGACTTCGACTTTTTCCAGTTTGGTTCTCTCTGCTAAGGCTTGCTCAACCACGGGCGGAAAATGAAATAACGCTTCAATGTGTAGGCCAATATGACTTTCATCTAAGCCCAACCACTGCCGAGCACAGTGATTAATGTATTGCACGTATCCTGACGCTTGCCAAGTGACCACGCCTTGCTCTATTCCTTCTAACAGTACATCACGCTGGGTCAGTAGCGTATTGGCTTGAGTGAGGCGCTGCTCCGAGCTGAGTAGCGTTTCAATTTCCCGAGCGGCACTTTCGATTAATGCATCGATCATCATGGTGTGTTGTTGGGGTTCCCCAATTAACGTCAAGCTTGCCAGTAACTCGCCCATGGGATCGAAAATAGGCACCGCCGAGAAAAACCAAGGATGCAGTGCTTTACTCAGATGTTCGGCTCCGCTTGATAACTGCGCTTGATGAGTGACCAAACAGCGCTCGATGGCATGATTGCCGATCCGTTTATCTGTCCAATCTGCTCCGACGCATAAACCTAGGCTTGATAGCGCTTGGCTAATTGTTGCCGCCCCTTGCAGGTGTAAGGTGATCCCTTGTGCATTGGTTATGCAAAATAACCAATTGGGATCACGAAGTTTTTCGGTAATCGCATCTAAGACTCGCTGAGTAAAACAGAGTAGATTTTGTTGTGACTGCAGAGTCTCATTCAGTGTTGATCCTCTTAAGTTTTTGGGTGGTTGCCAAGCTTTCGCTTGGCAAAATTGGCTAGCTTGCTGCCACTGTTGATAGAGTTCGGTTTGCTGGCCTTTCGTAGGTAACCAGCCAGTATCGACAAAAATTTTCCACTGTTTATAGGTATCGGCAACCATAAATACATCTGCGGCTAGGGAGGCTGGGGATATGGTAACAAGAAGCTCACCAAAAAACGAATCCCCCAAACAAGATGGGGGATAAAGAGTATCGTTAGGCGGTGGTTAAGGCATGGGTGGTGAGTATCGCCGCATAGACTTGGTCGGCACTCACTGGGAATGGCATGTTATGAATGGTCTCGCCTTCGGCGCAGGCCATTTCTGATACCGCCATGATTTGTGGTAGGTCGATGGTGGTGACGCCCATTTCATGCAAGTTGGTCGGTAAACCCACTTGACGGCAGAAAGCCAACACTTCGGCAAACTCTTCTTTAGGTGCATTCTCTAATACCAATTGAACTAAGGTACTAAACGCGACTTTTTCACCATGATAGAGGTGATGACACTCTTCCAGTACGGTTAAACCGTTATGAATCGCGTGTGCGGCCGCCAGCCCGCAGCTTTCAAAGCCGATGCCACTTAAATAGGTATTGGCTTCAATGATGTTTTCCATCGCTGGAGTAACCAGACCTTGTTTCCCCGCCATCATCGCGCTGTAGCCATCTTCCATTAGCGTTTGATAACAGGTTTGAGCAATCGCAAAAGCGGCTTTAGTGGCGAGGCCTCCAGCCATGGTCGCCTTACCAGAAGCAATCGCTGCCCGCGCTTCAAAGTAAGTGGCCAGCGCGTCGCCCATTCCTGCCACTAATAAACGCACCGGAGCTTTGGCAATAATTTCACTATCGACTAACACCATATTCGGATTAGCGGGGAAAAATAGGTATTCGCTGAATTCGCCTTGTTCGGTGTAGATCACCGCCAGTGAGCTAGTCGGTGCGTCGGTAGAAGCAAGGGTCGGGATGATCACCACCGGTAAACCTAAGTAGTAAGCGACACTTTTTGCGGTATCAAGCGCCTTGCCGCCACCGATGCCCATAATCACTTGCGCCTGATCCTCTTTGGCGATCTGAACTAAGCGTTCAATTTCATTGCGGCTACATTGACCATGAAAAGGCGATAGGGTGAGATGCATGTCGAGGCCAGCAAACTGAGTGGCTAGGCTATCTTCAACCAGCGGTAGAACCATCGGGTCGGTGATCGCGAAAGCCCGTTGACCAAAGCCCGTAACATGACGAGCTACTTGATGAATAGCGCCTTTGCCTTGAATGTATTTGCTGGGTGAGATTAAGATTTTTTCCACGTTATTGATCCTTATTATTTGCATGAACCATTTTTATAATGAGCCTGACGGTGAGAAGAGATGCCGTGCTCGGTTGGCTCTAGTAGTAAGAGCTTTGATTTGAGTTAGCAATCAATTTTGTTAACCCGATGACGAATCGAATCCTTGTTTCACATTTCATTGCTTTTCGCCGCCTCTCGTTAAACAAGGAAAGACACAGTTCACAAATTTAACTCGATTGGTTCATCATGAAACGCTGGGGTAGCTCTGAGAGTTTCATAATGAAACCATTGGCTGATAAATTGCTTAATTTAGCGCTCGTGGTAGAGTTTTGGGCTAAAAATAGCCTGGAGCGATGTCTGTGTATAATGTGTGTGATGGCCACTTTTTGAGCTATTCTCCTTCCCCTGTTGCAGTGATTAGCGGTGGTGGTCAAGGCCACGAGCCTCTGCACAGTGAATTTGTTGGTCGAGGGATGCTGGCCGCTGCGTGTATCGGTGAGCATTTCACCGCGCCATCGGCACTGCAAATTACCGACCATGTGAACGCGCATTTTTCATCGTCAGTACCGATTTTGTTTTTAGTGAAAAATCACACCGGTGATGTGCTGAATTTTCAAATGGCTACCGAGTGGTTAACCGAGCAAGGTTATTGGG
Source organism: Vibrio sp. V33_P6A3T137 (assembly GCF_009904835.1). Classification (NCBI taxonomy): domain Bacteria; kingdom Pseudomonadati; phylum Pseudomonadota; class Gammaproteobacteria; order Vibrionales; family Vibrionaceae; genus Vibrio; species Vibrio sp. V33_P6A3T137. The sequence goes on from NZ_WXWK01000059.1 coordinate 5,540, forward strand.
TCGATTTTTGTCTGGTTGATGATGATTGTGCCCCTTTGCCAGACCACTGCTCGATGGGGGGCAAAGGACTGGCGGGGATTGTCTTACTACAAAAACTGCTGGGTGCTTACAGTTTACAATTGGCCGGTTCGGGATTGTCTGGTCAACAACAACTCAGCGTTTTGGTGGAGCAGGCCCGGCAATGGACAGCACAATGCCATACCATCAGCGTAGGTTTTGTAGGGGCTCAAGCTCCCGAGCCAGATCAAGTGCTTGAACAGATCAAAGTCGGGGTAGGTCTGCACAATGAACAAGGGATTATGCAGTTAACCTCGGGGACATTTTCCGAGGTGTTGCAACATTTGCAGCAGCAGCTAGCGAATGCGCCACAGCGCGCTCGATTACAAATCCAGTGGTCGAATGCAACCCATGACTGGCAGCAGCAATTTATCCCCGCACCCTTGGTGGCTCATCCACGGTATTTATTGTTAGTGAATGGCTTGAGTGGGCAAAATCAGCAGCAGTTGGGCCACCTCTGCCAATGGGTCAGTCAGCAATTAGCCCAGTGTGAGATGACCATCGTCGACTCGATTGCACAAGCGGTATGCCGTGGCGCGCATCCTAATGCTTTTTCCGTTACTTTATTCGCCCTTGATGATCGGGCTTTATCTTGCTGGCAAGCTCCAGTGGATACTGCCTATTGGCAATGGGGGAAATAAACCATGCTTAGCCAAGCGATGGTCTATCACTGGTTACAGTTGCTCAGCCAAAATTTACTCCAACACAGTGAATACCTTAATCAGTTGGATGCCGAAATTGGTGATGCCGATCATGGTGTGAATATTCAACGTGGCTGTACGTTACTAGTCAGCAAATTACCGAGTTTAGCGGACATGAGTATTGCCCATTTATTGCAAAATTTAGGGTTTGTGTTTCTTTCCGGCGTTGGAGGAGCGAGTGGGCCTTTGTATTACACCTTGTTTCAGCGCGCGGCGCACAGTGTGGAAGGTAAAACGGCGCTCAGTGTCGATGATCTCTATCGAGCATTATTGAATGGCCAGCAAGGGATAAAAACGCGCGGCTATGTACAGTACCAAGATAAAACCTTATATGACATTTGGTATGTCGCGACACAAACCTTAGAGCGCTGTGTGGTTAATCAACAGACCATGGCGCAAAGCCTAATTGAATTGGAGGATGCTTGCCAACAAGCGGCTCGTGATTCGATTGCTCTGCCCGCTAAGCGCGGTAGAGCGGCCTACTTAGGTGAGCAAAGCTGTGGGTATTTGGACCCTGGGATTGAATCAAGCCGAGTGATGATCGCCAGTTTACACCAAGCATTTGCACATCTCTCAACTGCGTAGTTCGGTTTCTTCGCCCTTCTTCTCTTGATCTTGTATTGTAATAAAGCAGCACCAGTATCGGCTGCTTTACCTTTCTATTGATACTCCCCACAGTAACGCAGAGATTGGTGCGACTTTTTTCGTTATCGTGAAAGCGACAAAGCCCAGTCTTTCTGGTGATTCATCAACGTTTATGGACCATTCTCTGGTTCTTTTCACGGCATATTGTCTAAGTTCACAATCTAATTCGAGGGACGCTTAGCGGCGTTTCATTATGAACCAATCGTTGAATTAATGACGTTTCATTCTGCAACGTGAGATTTTTTTTGCTGATCCCTGTTCTCATACGCACAATCAAGGCTGTTGATTTACTTTCAATCCAAGGAATAACGTGATGACTCAATTTTTTATTAATAATAAAGAGCAATTAGTAAATGAAGCGATTGAAGGGGCCGTGTTAACCAGCCCTTGGCAAAACCTAGAACAACTCGATATCGACCCACACATTCGCATCGTGGTTCGCCGTGATTGGGATAAAAGCAAAGTAGCGATTATTTCTGGCGGTGGTTCAGGCCATGAACCGGCTCACGTTGGCTTTGTGGGTAAGAATATGCTGACTGCTGCGGTGTGTGGCGATGTGTTTGCTTCGCCCAGTGTTGATGCGGTGTTCAATGCCATTGTTCAAGTCACCGGTGACGCGGGCTGTTTGTTGATTGTTAAAAACTACACCGGCGACCGGTTAAACTTTGGTTTAGCGGCAGAAAAAGCCAAGCGTCTCGGTTATCAAGTTGAAATGGTGATGGTCAGTGACGACATTGCCTTGCCCGATAATAAGCAGCCCCGTGGTGTGGCGGGTACTTTATTTGTGCATAAAGTCGCGGGCTATGCGGCGGAGCAAGGTCAATCGCTGGTGATGGTTGCCGAAGCGGCGCAAGTGGCGATTCAACGCACCGCCAGTATTGGCGTGGCACTCTCCAGTTGCCATTTGCCGGGTGAAACGCACAGCGAACGAGTCGCTCCCGGTCATGCTGAGCTAGGGTTGGGCATTCACGGTGAGCCCGGAGTTTCGGTTTTAGCAACCCAAAAGAGCCGCGATATTCTGGCTATCATGATTGAAAAGCTGCTGAGCGCTTATCCGTTAACGGCTGATGATAAAGTCGCGGTGCTACTCAATAACTTGGGTGGTGTATCTAATCTTGAAATGAGTTTGTTAACGCGCGATCTGTGTCATTCTTCTCTTGCGTCCTCAATCCAGTACTTAGTGGGGCCAGCGCCCTTGATGACGGCGTTGGACATGAAAGGCTTCTCTCTCTCATTATTGCATTTGAACCCGCAACTGGAAACGGCATTACTGGCCCCAACCGAAGTCAGCAGTTGGCCAACGCCATTAGCGGTCAATGATGTGGCGCGCCGTGTAGTCGAAAAGCAAGCCGATCAACTGCACTATCAAGCCTCCGAGCATGCTGAGCATCAAATGATCGTTAACTGTATTTGCCAGACCTTGATTGATAATGAAAGTGAGCTTAACCGTCTCGATAGCCTCGTTGGCGATGGCGATACCGGTTCTACGTTTGCTGCTGGAGCTCGACAAATCTATCGTGAGAGTCAAGCTAATCAATTGCCATTCGCGCAAGTCGATAAGTTATTAGGCGTGGTGGGTGAGCGTCTTGCGACCGTGATGGGCGGTTCAAGTGGCGTGTTACTGTCAATTTTCTTTACCGCGGCGGGTCAGCAGATGAGTGAAGGGCAACCCCTGGCGAGCGCATTAGTGGCGGGACTAAATAAAATGAAACAGTACGGCGGTGCTGAGTTGGGTGACAGAACGATGATCGATGCGCTGCAGCCTGCACTGGAAGCGTTAGTGGCTGGGCAAAGCCTAACCGAAGCGGCAAGCGCCGCCGAGCAAGGCAGTGCTTCCACCGCGTTAATGAACAAAGCTAATGCTGGGCGCTCGTCTTATTTAGCCAGCGACAGTTTAAGCGGTGTTAAAGACCCCGGAGCGGTTGCGGTCGAAAGCGTCTTTGCAGCGCTGACCAAGCTGAATCGCTAAGCTTTAGCGATTAACGATGTTTTATCTTAGCCACCGGTTTTCCGGTGGCTTTTTTATTATCGAAGCAACTCAATATTCCTCGCATCCTCTTGTGTTACGCCTATTATTGACAACGATAACGATTATTATCCTTATGGATTAACATCGTGATTTGTACGGCTAACCGAGTCTGGTTATAACCCATGGTTCATTAACTAAGTAGTGAACATCATGGGATTAGAGAAGTTGCTGGACGCGATAGCGGAGCAAGGCTGGTATGTGTGGGATGATTTTTTAACGCCCGATCAAGTCAGCCGTTTACGATCTTGCGCCCCAGAAAGTTGGCAGCGAGCGCGTATCGGCCGGCAAGAGGAAGCCCAGCGTATAAGCCAGATCCGCAGTGATAAGATTCAATGGCTGAGAGAATCGATGGGCCAGCCAATACAAGATTATTTGGAGCGGATGGAGCAGATTCGCCAGCAAGTGAATCAAGACTTCTTTTTAGGATTATTTGAATACGAAGCGCATTTTGCGAAATACGAAGCCGGTGATTTCTATAAAAAACATCTCGATGCATTTCGAGGCAATGAAAATCGTAAGCTAACCACCGTATTTTACATGAACCCCAATTGGTGCGCCGCCGATGGCGGAGAGCTAAAACTTTATGATTTGAACGATCAGCTGATTGAGACGATTGCGCCTATCTCAGGTCGCTTAGTCGTCTTCTTATCGGAAAAATTTCCTCATGAAGTGCTGCCGACTCAAGCGGAACGGATCAGCATTGCGGGTTGGTTTCGAACTAACGGGGTAACCGAAAACCGCTTGGATATTGCTCATTAGCAATAAGAACGAAGCGACGGATGCGCTTCGTGCAATGATTACCTAAGTCTATCTACGCTCATCAAGAGTCATACTGTGGTGCAAGGTAAGTACAGGTTGGACGTTTATTCTGGATAGGTTTTTTTTAAATAGTCACTTTGCAGAATGTACATCCGTTTAACGTCGCGGTAGCGGCCATTAATGAAAAACTCTTGTACTAAATGCCCTTCTTCAATAAACCCGCATTTTTCATATAGATGAATCGCTTTATCGTTTTCAATCGAAACATGCAGGTAAATTTTGTGTAAATTGAGAATGGTGAAAGAGTAATCCAGCGCACGATGAATTAAGGTGCGAGCAAAGCCTTTACCTTGATGCTCTGGAGTAATGATGATTTGAAATTCAGCACTGCGGTGGATGTAGTTAATTTCGATGAGCTCGACTAAGCCAATCAGATCTTTTTGCTGATTCTCAACCACGAAACGCCGTTCGGCGTTGTCATGAATGTGTTTGTTGTACAACTCTTCCAGTTCATCAAACGATTCATACGGCTCTTCAAACCAGTAAGACATAATGTTGCGGTTATTATTCAAATTATGAATAAAGCGCAAGTCGCCGCGCTCTAAAGCTC
>NZ_WXWK01000041.1:0-10244 GCF_009904835.1 Vibrio sp. V33_P6A3T137
TTTTGAGTAGTCTATTTTTCTGGCGCTTCAGTTGTCTCTCGTCGCGTTCTTCTTTCGCCCTTAACCATTTATCAAACTGCACTTGCATCTGTTTGATAAGTTTCTCAATTTCAAGGGATTCGGTAGCTTTCTGATGTTGGTATTGCCAAGTTGATAGCCGACGTCCTTTTTCTTTTTCAATTGGTTCATAGCTTCGATAATCAATACCAACATGTTTAAGGACTGACTGATTAAAAGCTTGTTTTATCACCTTAGTGGCTTTCTTTTGCTGTAGTTCCTTTAGAACTCGCTCGCCAATTACTTTACCGATTATTAGATGAACATGGTCGCCACTTCCCTTGGTGCCGTCTTGGTTTTGTTGGTGAAGCACTGCACGAATTTGTTGTCTGTATTGAGCGAACTCAGATTTATTCAGCTTGCAGAGCTTCGCTAGAGCTAAACAGCAATCTTTTACGATTGACTGCCATTGCTCCTTAGACGGACGGTAACCTTTTGGTAACGTAAGGCAATACTCCATAGCATAGCTCGATAACGGGCGACCGCCTCTGCGGTTATAAAGGTGTTGGTTGAGTCTGAATTGTTCACCTGTAAGGGCGATTCGATTTGATGTTTCAGCACAACCGAAGATAGATATCAGATCGTCGGTGTACTTGTGGTTCGCATGTGTTGTATTGAGCAGGTAACGTTCGCGCATCATTACGCCATCAGTGCCGAGGCGTACTGGTTGTGTTGTTACCGTCCAGTTTTTAAGCATGAGATATGTTTTCTATAAACATAGAAAATTATTTTTGCAGATTCAAATAACTTAAAATCAACTGGTTATGATGGGGGGGGGGTTCCAGATAGTACAACGCTTCGCGTTGTCCGCTGGCAAGAGGGAGACCCCTCTTAACTCCCCTTTTGAAAAACGTAAATTTGCAGCAGCCTAAAATAGTTCTTATGCTTATAAGAAACACTATGGACAAACCTATCCCATCTTCCGACCTTATCGGTTACATCATTGAACTTGAACAGTTTGAATCTACAACGCTTGAAGACCAAGTCATACAAAAGGCAGAGAACGCAGGCTTTTTAAACGTACACGATGAGTCTTACATGCCTAAATTGCGTTGGATAAAGAAAATCGTTAAGCATGCTGAAGATGCATTTAATCTAGAAGCAGTCATTGATAGTGAACAGCCGCTTGAGCTGAATATGTCGACGTTCAAGCAGCTTAGACAAGAACGCGAAAAGCGGGTAAATGATATTTTGGAGTTGTTAGCTAAGCATGTGATTGATGCCGCTCCTGCATACAAAGGTTGATATGATTACGTTCTATTTGAGCACCTGAATCGGTGCTCTTTTTGTATGTCTCAAAATTTAGGCTCAAAAATAGATTGAGCAAGCTGTCCATATTACAATGCAACCAATGTCATTAAGGTTGTATAAAGCATGAATAGCGTACAAATAGAAGAAAATGTTAAGAGCTTGGTAAAACAAGTATCAAGCCAAGAAATCTCAAAAGATGATTTTATCTACGAGCTATTGTTGGCTTACGGGCATCGTAGGTCAGTAATCAGCCGTGTTAAGTCGGGTGAGCGTAACCTAGCTAAGAGTGCTGGTGAGGTAATTTTAAAGCGTCATCTGTACTTCAAACCATGCACCTCAAACTTGTTCGCTGAAATTGATGCTCTAAAAAACAGCAAAACGGTGGCTATCAATAAGATTCGTTTTGTTGTTGTTACTGATTTCTCTCAACTCATTGCTATTGATACTAAGACTCAAGACACGCTTGATATCGAGCTTGGTCAACTAGCGAAGAACTTCGATTTCTTCTTACCTTGGGCGGGGATGGAGAAAATGGTTTACCGTGGTGAGAATCCTGCGGATGTTAAAGCTGCTGAGAAAATGGCAGATTTCTTTGACCACATCAAAGCCACTAACTACCCAGTGAATGCAACCAAAGAGCAACTGCATGAAATGGTGGTATTCCTTAACCGCTTGCTTTTCTGTTTCTTTGCCGAAGATACAAAAATCTTCTCTGAGAACCAATTCACGAATCTATTGAACCAACACACGCAGGAAGATGGTTCTGATTTGGTTGGTGTGTTTGAGCGTTTATTCGACGTTTTAAATACACCTGCGCATCAGCGTAACGATTTACCCAAATACCTTAATGACTTCCCATACGTGAATGGTGGTTTGTTTAAGACACAGATCAAAGTGCCTACGTTTGATGCCAAAGCTCGTCGAATGCTATTGGATTCTGGTTCTTTAGACTGGTCTGATATCAACCCAGATATCTTCGGTTCTATGATTCAAGGTGTTGCCGACCCAGAAACCCGCAGCAAAATGGGGATGCACTACACATCAGTATCAAACATCATGAAAGTGATTGAACCGTTGTTCTTGAACGATCTTTATGAAGAGTTTGATAAGTGTAATGACAACATCAACAAACTAAAGAAACTTCAGGTGCGTCTAAGCCGCATTAAGTTCTTTGACCCAGCGTGTGGTTCAGGCAACTTTTTGATCATTACCTATAAAGAAATTCGAGAGTTAGAAATTGAGATCCTAAAGCGCATTCGTGAACTTGAGGGCGAGTCGGACTCAGGAATGATGGGGTTATTTGACGAGTCTCATTCGGCAATCCGTCTTGACCAGTTCTATGGTATCGAACTTGATGACTTTGCTCATGAGATGGCAATTCTTTCTCTTTGGCTAGTCGAGCACCAGATGAACATGGTGTTTGAGACCGAGTTTGGTTACACGGCACCAACCCTCCCTTTGAAGCAAAGTGGTCGAATTGTTGCTGGAAATGCCACTCGTATTGATTGGGAATTAGTTTGTTCGACAGACGACCAAGATGAAGTTTATATTCTAGGTAACCCTCCTTATATCGGAAATAGGTATCAAGAAAAAGAACATAAATCCGATTTGGAAAATATTTTAAGTAGTGTAAATTTAAAAAAATCTAAAAATTTAGACTATATTGCATGTTGGTTTATAAAGGCAGAAAGTTTTGTTAGAAATAGACCTAAGTCAGCATTTGCATTTGTTACAACCAGTTCAATATGCCAAGGAGTGCAAGTCGAATTACTATGGCCTTACCTTTTAAGTAATGGGGCGTTTATTCATTTTGCATATCAACCGTTTAAATGGAAAAACAATGCGAAAGATAATGCTGGCGTTTCATGTGCAATAATTGGAATTAAATCTAATGATCCATCCAAACAAGCCGAGCTTTACAACGAACGCTCTCGATTAAGTGTAAAAAATATTAATGGTTACTTGTTGGCTTCTGAAAATATAGTGGTAACAAAACGTCTTAAACCATTAACGCATAGATTGAAAATGGATTGTGGTAGCAAGGCAACAGATGGTGGAAATCTCCTGATTTCTTCAAGTCAAATTGACGAGGTAAAAAAAACACTCGATGGAACAAAGTTTTATGATTGCATAAAACCAATTGTGGGTGCAGAGGAGTTTTTAAATGGCTCTAAACGGTGGTGTTTATGGTTTACTGGTTATTCTCTTGAAGAGGTTAAATCAAATTACTATCTAAATGAGCGAATTAAAGCATGTAAAGCGTATCGGGATGCCAGTACAAAGAAAGCAACGAATAAAAAAGCATCGATTCCGCATCTTTTTGATGAAATTAAACATCGTGATGCTAACACTATATTTGTGCCAACGGTAACGTCTGAAAAACGAAAATATTTACCTGTAGGTTATTTAGATAGTAACCAAATAGTGATTGCTCCAAACAACGCTGTCTATGAGGCTGATTTAATAACATTTGCTATTCTAAGTTCTAGAATGCATATGGTTTGGACGAAAACGGTTTCAGGGCAGTTAGAAAGCCGAATTAGATATTCATCTTCGCTATGTTATAACAGCTTTCCGTTACCTACAATATCAGAGAATAACAAACAGCGTCTTGAAGAGTTAGCTTTAGATATTTTAGAGGTAAGAGAGAGCTTCCCTAATTTAACAATTGCAAAATTGTATGACTCGAAGGGGATGCCTCCTGAGTTACTTGAAGCACATCAACGACTTGATTCTGCTTTTGAAAAACTTTATCAACGTTCATTATTTGACTCAGATGAAGAACGCTTAGAAGCCTTATTCAAATTATACTCTGAGCAGACAGGGGGATCTGATGCCTGATTTAGTCCATGTAACTTACGCCCAAACAGGTGAAAGCACCAACACCAACGATATGGGGATGCGAGCCATGCAGGCTCGCGCTTTTGAGCAACGTGCAAGCCAATACCTATTGATTAAGGCTCCGCCTGCTTCTGGTAAATCTCGTGCCTTAATGTTCATTGGTTTAGATAAGCTTCACAACCAAGGCATCGATAAGGCGATTGTTGCCGTTCCTGAACGTTCTATCGGTGGCTCTTTTGGCTACACCGAGCTAACGAAATACGGCTTCTTTGCAGACTGGAACATCAACCCGCATTACAACCTATGTACGTCTGTCAGCAATCAAAGCAAAGTTAAAATATTTAAGGAGTTTTTAGATAGTGATGAGCGCATTTTAATTTGTACTCACGCTACCTTGCGCTTCGCTTACCAAGAGCTGGAAGACACGGCTTTTGACAATATCCTGCTGGCAATCGATGAGTTCCATCATGTTTCTGCTGATGGTGACAACGTGTTGGGTGATGTGTTGCGTGCGCTTATTGAGAACAGCACCGCACATATCGTTGCGATGACGGGTTCTTACTTCCGTGGGGATAGTGTATCTATCCTGACCCCAGAAGATGAGATGAAGTTTGATAAGGTTTCTTTTAACTATTATGAGCAACTGAACGGCTACCAATACCTTAAGTCTTTGGGAATTGGCTACCACTTCTACAAGGGGCATTACCTTACTGCAATTGAAGAGGTGTTGGATACCGATAAGAAAACTATTGTTCATATCCCTAATGTAAACTCTGCTGAATCAGGCAAAGACGACAAGTATGAACAGGTAGCAGCAATCTTAGACATTATTGGTGAACACCAATTCACTGATCCTGAGACTGGTGTTATTCATATCAAGCGTAAGGAAGATGGCAAAATTATCAAAGTTGCCGACCTCGTATGGGATGAAAAAGACAGAGAAAAAACCCAAGCGTTTTTACGTGACATCAAGCATGAAGATGACATTGATATCATTATTGCGCTAGGCATGGCGAAAGAAGGCTTTGACTGGAGTTTTTGTGAGCATGCTTTGACGATTGGATACCGCAACTCTTTGACTGAAATTGTACAGATTATTGGTCGTTGTACTCGTGATAGCCACAATAAAACTCATGCCCAATTTACCAACTTGATTGCAGAACCTGATGCTTCAAGTGATCAAGTCAACTACGCCGTGAACAACATGCTCAAGGCAATCACTTGTTCTCTCCTTATGGAGCAAGTGCTGGCACCAAACTTTAAGTTTAAAGCCAAATATCCAGCAGATAAGGATCCAACACCTCCGGGCGTGATCAGTATTGGCGGTTTAAAAGAGCCAAGCACTAAGCGTACTAAGCAGATATTAGAAACAGACCTTGATGATCTAAAAGCCTCTATTTTGCAGGATGACAACATCGTGAAAGCCTCAGCAGCAGGTCACGATCCTGAAGTTATCAACAAGGTGTTGATCCCTAAACTTATCGAGAAGAAGTATCCAGATCTCTCTAAAGATGAGATTGAGGAAATTCGTCAACGAGTGGTTGTGGACTCGGCGATCTCAACTTCTGAGATTAAAGAGGAGGGGGGCAAGAAGTTTGTTCGTATGGCGGATAAGTTCATCAATATTGATGAGCTACACATTGACCTTATCGATCAGGTCAACCCGTTCCAGAAAGCATTTGAGATTCTGTCAAAAGCAGTTAACACCGACACGCTAAAGTTGATTCAAGACTCTATCGAATCGACTCGCATGCAAATGTCCAAAGAAGAAGCCATTGCACTGTGGCCGAAAGTTCAAGAGTTTGTGAAAGAACACAATCGACAGCCAGATCTTAACTCTCGCAATGGTCGTGAGCGTGAGTTGGCTCAGTGCATTATCTATCTGCGCCGCCTTGCTCAAGAGCAGGCAGCACAAGCTCAGAAAGAGGCAATGTAGATGGAAGATTGGCTGAAAGATATCCTTGCTTCAGATACCCAAGGCTTATTAAAAACTAAACCTAAATCATCGGCACCAACAGCCGATGATCACTTAATTACTAAGTTTAAGCAGATTAATGAGTTTTTTGACAAGAATGGAAGAGAGCCACAGGCGAATCGTGGTAATCCGATTGAGCTGATGCGCAGCAAAAGCCTTGAGTCTATCCGGAATAATGAACAGCATTGTCGTGCGCTAGAGCAGTTTGATATTCATGGGCTTCTACCTCGATTCGACGAACCTAAACCGGATTCTATTGAAGCGATACTTGCTGATGACGCACTAGGGATATTGGATCTGCCTGATGACAGCATCTTCAATCTCAAACACGTTAAGAAGACCCTAGAAATGCCTCGTCATGTTGCAAAGCGTAAGAAGTGTGCCAACTTTGACGACTATGAGCCTCTGTTTAAACAGTGCCATACTGACCTTAAAACAGGTGAAAAAGAAGCGGTTCAATTCACTGGGGAGCAGCAAATTCAAAAGGGTATGTTTTTCATTCTTCATGGCATCACTTGTTATGTATCTGACATGGAAGAGAGGCAGAAGAAGAATGGTAAGGTAAATGCTCGACTGCATCTTGTTTTTGAAAATGGCACGGAATCAGACATGCTACTGCGCTCATTGGCCACTGAGCTATACAAAGATGAAACTGGTCGTCGTATCTTGAATAAAAGAGATAAAGCGTTAGATGAGCTATTAAATATCACTCATGATGATCAAAAATCTGGGTATATTTACATACTAAAATCTTTAAGTAGTGAGCCAGAGATTAACAGTGTGAATAACCTCTACAAGATCGGTTACTCAACTATTCCTGTAAAGCAGCGTATTGCCAATGCGGAGAATGAGCCAACGTACCTAATGGCACCTGTACAGCTTGTCTCTGAGTTTGAGTGTTACAACATGAAAGCTAATAAGTTCGAAGGTTTGTTGCACACTTTCTTTGGACATTCTTGTTTGGATGTGAAAGTGGCTGATCACAAAGGGATCGCTCATACACCGAGAGAATGGTTTATTGCTCCCCTAGAGTGCATTAAACAAGCAATACAGATGTTGATCACGGGTGACATCGTTAATTATCGTTATGATGCTATAACTCAGCAGATTGTGGAGAGGTAGCCGAGTAATGTTTGATGAGTTTGGCACGCAAAAGGACTTGTTTCCGATTCAGGCACACCTTGATGCGATGGGTATTCAGAGAATGTCTTTACGTTATTTGTTTGCTGAGGGCGTTCTGTCATTTGACCCCGATAAAGTAGAGCATTTGAGCTTAACTCAGATTTTGGAACTCAAAGTTCTAAAGCCCTTTATTCTTGTTGATGCGAGAATAGAAGAGATTCGTTCAATTGTTGAACTTATTGGGCTTGTTAATGTTGATACCGAGGGACAGTATTACTTTGATTGGACTAATCTATCATGGGTAGAAGTTGTTCAAGAAGATGAATCATCTGAGGTTTGCTACCGCTTTATCGATAATTGTGAAGACAGGCAGGAGTTGCAAGAGTTAAAAGATGCCATTGAATTTCGCTTAAAAGAGAGCTTGTGACCCAATACTCCTCAAACTAACTAAACTACCCAATCAAGGTCAGTTTGGGTAGTTTAAGTTGTTTTTTACGCTTGACCTTATAATGCTAAGCGAAACATATTTTGATGGTGAAGATTGGCATGTGTATAACAAAATTGGACTTGAGTATCATTGGGCTTCACTTGAAAGATACCCTGTGCTCCAATGCCTCTCAAACGAAGAAAACTACCCAATCTAGACTAGTTTGGGTAGTTTCAGTAGTTTAGGTTGCTACGTCAGGGAGATTAGCTGCTTGTTATGCTGGTGCTTGGTTACAGCAATTGGTGCTTTAGGTAATTCTTGCAAGAATTTCAACACATCACTAAGCTGTTTGGATGTGTATTTTTTCCCAAAAGCTTGTTGTAACGGCGTACGAGTGATTGGTTGACCATCGTTTTTAGCTACCAATTCCTTGATCTTGTTTAGGATCTCAAGCGCTTGAAGATTCCTCTGTTCAGCCTTGTAAGCAGCAGCTTCGGTACCAAAAACATACCTTACTGATTCATGCCAATAGTCAATCCATGCCAAAGACGCTTTCAGATGATTTGCTGTTAATACAGTTGTCATATCTAGTACAGCGAATAACATTGAAAACATTGTGGCATAATGTGGTGCCCGAGTCATAAGAGATTGTTCAATAGACCCGCTTGCACCTATTTGTTTTAGGTCACTGTATTTTTCGTACCAAAGTTCTTTATAGCAATCACTCATCGTTAGAACTTTAGGGCTTTCATGGCACCAATGCATAATTTCATTCAATTTCTTTGCATGTTTTTGAAGTATTTCAGCTTCAGTTACTTTTGGAATCGGTTGATAAACTGGTGGTGTTCCGGAGAAGATAGGAAACCTATTAATAAAACCATTTGAAATAGAAACTGAATCCAATTTGGCAACCAACTCTTCAGGGGTAATTTGCCCTAGAATACAGATATCAGGATTAGTACACCTAACACGATCTTTTTTGGTCATTGGTTCGAGTGTATCACCGTCAAATGTTTTACGGATACTGCTGCTCAAGATGCTAGTTGGCGCAAGACATTTGACGATTACATTGTAAAACTCTGGTTCTGTTACTAAAAGCCTCTTATCGTCGACGCCTTGCTGAGATTCTCCATTGTCATTAGTGATACTATCGCGTAGTTCATAGGCGATGCCCTCACCAGTTGATAATCCACCGGAAAAAACTCTTGCATATACAGGGAGTCCAGATTGAGCGCTTACAATATTGTCACCTAATTGACGTTTGGCTTCGTTAAATAAAGCATCAGCTTGTTTCCCTGAAACGCCTTTGCCACACCCAGTTGGAAGAACTTGTAGAGAAAATAAACGAATTACAGTGTTTCCAGCAGCAAAAGGTAAAGTGATATATGATGCTGGTATAGCTGCTGCTATTCCAATCATAATGTTATTCGCTAAGAATTCGCGCTTTGCTTCAGTTCCATCGGTTAAATCAATAGACATTTTGGAAAGTGGGCCATAATAACCTTCTGAGCGCAGTTTTGGTGGAATTGCAACCAGTTCATTTTCTTTGAAATTTGTTTTATCAATAATAGGTTCAGGAATGTCATCAATAGATGGTTGAGTGACTTCATCTGAAGGTGTAAAGTATTTCTTGATATGGTTAAACATATTTTCCTCTAATGTTTTTGTTTTCAATAGTGGCCTAATTATCTATATGCTAATTAGGCCTGAATTTTGAAAGTGATAGTTTAGTTGTAAAATGGCTTTATATTTTCAAGGTGAGAGTCATCAATTAACTCTACGACTTCTAATAGTTTTCTTGGTTGAAATTTCTTTCCGTACAGGTCAAAAGAAATTGAGTTATGGCTATGACCAAGTAATTCCTCCACAATAGATTTGGAAACTTCTTTCCTTTTTAATTCTGAAGAGAATGTATGTCGGAATGAATGAGCATCAAGACCTTTACCTAAGCCAAGTGATGCTCTACGACGTGCAAACCATTTCGATACGCTGTGAGAGTAATATCCATTTTTTGCCTTCAACTCATCAAATAATAAGTTAGTGTTTTTTGACTTTACGAACTCAATGAAACCACGTTCTAGCAAAGCGGAATGAATTGGAATAATACGAGCTGAATGCATATTCTTAACTCGTTGCCCATCGTTGTTTTCATGAATAATAAGGCACCAAATATTATCTATTAATTTAATATCTTCGCGCCATAGCTGACACAATTCATTTAAGCGAGCACCTGTTAGTCTTAGTAGCAGTGGAATCCAATAATAATAACTATGTTTAAACTTAAAACTGGTGTAATCATCCATATGAAAGATTGACGTCAGTTGTTCATCGTTGAAATCAAACCTTACATCTTTTGCTCTAGGCTTCAGTGTTGGCAGTTTATAAAAGTGATTAGTTTTAATATATCCGTGTGATACACACCAAGTGCAGAACGTTGACATGCATTGGATGATGCCTTTAATCGTTCTTGGGCTTAGTGTCGGTTTACCAAGAGTTTTATTCAACTCGATTATTTCTAATGGCTTTAGTCCTTTAAAATCAGCGTACTTTTTTACATTCTTAGGATAATAT
>NZ_WXWK01000106.1:0-10111 GCF_009904835.1 Vibrio sp. V33_P6A3T137
TAATTTCCAGCTCATTAGTACCACTTTCTAATAAAATTGTATTATTTGGATTGCTCATAATCATTCACATCTTTTCGGCAAAGCGTTAAGTTCGTTCCTTTTTGTAGTATATACGCAAGTCGTCCAAAGAAAATGATAATGGGGTAGATTGTTTATTTAATTTGTTATCTATACCCAATTACCAAGAAAAAAGTCTCTCGTTAATCCGCCATGGCTCCCTTAAACCGTGCTATTGCCAGCAAGTCTATGAATATAGATGAGTAGTTGTAAAAGAAGCACCACAGAACCAATGATTAACCCATTAAAATGGGAAAAATCACACCTCAATAGAAACTCTTTTGCATATCAATATGTGACATCGATCACTTATAATGTCGCTTATTTTTTACTCAACAGGTACGTTCTTCTATATACTGATAAGTGCAGTGAGGTGTTAAATCATCAATCATTCCCTACTCATCATAATCATTTAAATAGATTAGGAACGATTGACTTATCTCATTTTACATCGTCAGGAGGAAAGTCATTATGGAAAAAGATGCTTTAGGTATATGCCTTTCACGAGACATGCTAAGCGAGCATCTTCTGTCAACGTTTACTCATGTTCGGGCTTACGAACTGGCGGTAGAAAACGATGAACAAGTCCGCGTATTATTCGCTTTTCCACAAATGTCGGGCAAGGATGTGCTCACTACGATGCAAGGCACGAAAAAATTGATTTGGCGAGCAGATTTCTTCTGTCCCCATTTCCCTCATCGATAAATCAAAGCTGATTCGTAGTAACGAATCAGCTTTGAACTCTTGTTACAACAAAATACTACTCTCTCGAAAAAAAACTCGCTACTATAGAGTAATCACTCTAAATCGAACTCTGAACGGTAACATGAAGCTAAAAACCATTACTTTGACGTTGTGCTCGTTGCTGGGTAGTGCTTCTGTCCATGCTATGCCGATTTCGTTTCAGCAAGCTTGGGATATTTTGCAGCAAAGCAACCACTCATTAGCCGCCGAACGAGCCAGTGTGGAGCACTATCAGCACCTCCAAGATTCTACGGCAAATCTTAATCTTCCTTCGGTTTCATTAGGAGCCAGCTATACTCGGCTTGATAAAGATGTCACTTTATCCGTACAACAAATTGTAGGCAGTAGCGGGGCTCATTTACCTTTTCCCGTACCGCCAGCTCTCGGTTCACTAAGCTCAACGATCACTGAACGTGATATTTTTAGTTCTTCGATTCGAGCGGTATGGCCTATTTTTACCGGTGGACGTATTACCGCCGCTCAAACGGCCGCTCAAGGCAGAAAAGAAGAAGCACAAAGTCAATTAGCGATGGTAACCCAAGCACGCTACGAAGATTTAGCCAAGTACTACTTTAGTGTGGTTTTAGCACGCGAAGTGTTACAAACTCGGCTTGCCGTTGAGCAAGGATTGACTCAGCATCGAGATAAGGCCCTTAAACTTGAGCAACAAGGTCAAATCGCTTTAGTTGAGCGTCTACAAGCCGAAGCTTCCCTTGATAAGGCAACGATTGATCGTAAAAAATCAGAAAAAGATTTAGATATTGCACAAAGTGCTTTAACTCAAATACTTAATCAACATCAGCCTGTTGAACCAAGTGGGCAGCTGTTTATTAACCAAAGCCTTCCTCCTTTGAGTGCTTTTATACAGCAAACCTTAGCAACCTATCCTGGCCTTGATCTGCTCAGCGCAAAAGAGAAACAAGCCAATAGCCTTATCAAGGCTGAGAAAGGGAAATACTACCCAGAGGTGTATCTATTTGGTAACTATAGCTTACATGAGGATGACTCATTAGCGGGCCAAATGAAACCCGATTGGCTCGTTGGCGTTGGCGTCAGTGTGCCTTTAATTGAAAATACTGGGCGTAGCCACCAAGTGAAAGCCGCCAATAGCTTAGTCTCACAAGTCCGTTCTTTGCGCGCCCAAGCAGAACAAGATTTAACGGTATTGGTTGAAAAAACCTATAAAGAAGCCGAACAAGCTCTAGAAGAAGCACAAGGGCTTAATTCAAGCTTACGCTTGGCACAAGAAAACTTATCATTACGTCAAAAAGCCTTTAATCAAGGTCTGGCCACTTCGCTTGACGTTGTCGATGCCGAACTTTATTTAGCCAGCATTAAAACTCAACAAGCCGTGGCTGGTTTTAACTATCTCATTTCTCTGAGTAAGCTTTTAGCCTTATCGAGTGAGATGCAAACTTTCTCTCATTATAAGCAGATGGCAGTTCCTTTAACGATGCTGCCCAATCACCTTGTCGATTCACAAAGGGAACCTTCATGAAAGCGGTTAAATCCTCTGTTATTGTAATTTCTGTCGTCGCCGCCGTCGCTTGGATAGGTTATAGCTTTTATCAAGCTTATCAGCCTCAACCCATTCGTCTCCAAGGACAAATTGAGTCTCAACAATACAGTATCTCATCCAAAGTGCCGGGACGTATTGATCAAGTCTTTGTTCGCAAAGGGGATCTCGTCAGCAAAGGTCAGCTAATTTTCACCATTCATAGTCCGGAAATCGAAGCTAAATTAGAACAAGCGATGGCGGGGCAAAGAGCGGCTGGCGCATTAGCTCAAGAAGCGGAAACGGGTTCACGTAGCCAACAAATACAAGCAGCAAGAGACCAATGGCTAACCGCAAAAGCGGCGGCTGATCTGGCTGAAAAAACCTATTTACGAGTGAATAATCTCTTCGAGCAAGGCGTTGTTGCTGAGCAAAGACGAGATGAAGCCAATACTCAATGGCGTGCAGCCAGATACAGTGAAAATGCCGCTCTACAAATGTATGAAATGGCTAAAGAAGGGGCTCGTAAAGAGACCATACTCGCCGCTTCTGAAAATGAACGCATGGCCGCAGGTGCGGTGGCTGAAGTAGAAGCTTATGCCGCTGATACTCGCATTGAAAGCTGGTTTGACGGTGAAGTGTCTCAAGTATTAATGCAAGCCGGAGAATTAGCCCCGCAAGGTTTTCCTGTCGTCACCGTGGTTGATCGTGCTGACTCATGGGCAGTCTTTAATGTTCGAGAAGATTTATTGCGCCACTTTGAACAAGGATCAAGCTTCAAAGCATTCTTACCTGCGTTGGATAAGTATGTTGAATTTACCGTGACCCACATAGCAGTAATGGGAGACTTTGCTACTTGGCGATCAACCGATACTTCACAAGGTTTTGATTTAAGGACCTTTGAAGTTGAAGCGCGCCCCACACAACCCGTTGATGGGTTAAGAATGGGCATGAGTGTTGCTGTTGAGTTATAAGACCATGTCAAACCGTCTCCCTTCACAGTGGCAGTTGTTACGTCACGATCACTGGCTACTCTCATGTCTGACTTGGGTGCCCATTACTCTGGCGGCGCTATTATGGTGGATATTTTCCCAAGGTATCCTCCATCATTTACCGATAGGTGTGGTCGACCTATCACACAGCCAATTATCGCGGCAAATGGTTCGTCAACTGGATGCTACATCAACCTTATCGGTAACACGCCACTATCAAAGTGCCTCGGAAGCGAAACAAGCATTAATCTCAAGTGATATTTATGCTTACGTCGTTATTCCTACTCAGTTTGATAAAAGTATTTATCGTGGGGAGCAGCCTCAAGTCAGTACTTTTTACAATAGCCAATATATTTTGATTGGACGATTAATCAATTCAGCGGTTCTTCAAGCCCAAGGAACATTTAACGCTCAACTGGATGGAGCTAGAACCTTAGCAAAAGGCGATCAAACCCTGTTGAGCGCTTTGGGACAAGCGGTGCCTGTTCGAACTCAAGTGACTCCACTGTTTAATAAAAATAATCACTATGCTCAATTTTTAGTCTCTGCGGCGGTTCCTGCACTGTGGCAAATTTTTATCGTGGTCGCGACAATTTTAATTTTAACGGCAAATTATCGTGAATATGGTCTACAACGTTGGTTAGCGGCTCACCCTTTCCGAAACCTGAGTAAAACACTGGCTCCCTATTTTGTCATTTTCCTACTTCAGGGAATTGGATTTTTAATTTGGTTCTATCAAGCCATGCAATGGCCGATGCACGGTAGATTCTCAATCATCATTGTTGCTCAGATGGTGACTATTTTAGCTTGTATGATTATGGGCTGTTTTTTTTACTTTTTAACCCTTGACCCTGCTCGAGCAATGAGTTTTGCGGGTGCATTTACCGCGCCGAGCTTTGCGTTCATGGGCGTCACTTTTCCTGCCTCAGATATGAGTAGCGTCGCGCTTGCTTGGCGAAGTTTGTTACCCATCAGTCATTATATTGAAGTGCAGATCAGCCAAGTCAATTATGGACTGAACGCTCAGCAGTCACTTCAGCATTTATGGCCAATGCTCGGTTACCTACTCCCTTTAGTGATCACACTCGTGCTTATTAATAAACATCAAAGCAAAGAAACCGCGCTAAGGAGTAATCATGACTCTGTTTAATCTGTTCAAAGCCGAGTTAAAAGCGCTGATAACTAATCCTGTGGTGATGTTAACCATGATCGGTGGTGTGGTTTTTTATTCTTTTCTCTATCCATTACCGTATAGCCAACAAACCCCTCGTGAATTACCCATTACTGTAGTGAATTTAGATAAAAGCCAGACTAGCTATCAACTTGAGCGAATGGTTGATGCTACCCCACAGATAAAAATCATCCAGCGAAATCACTCGATCGTGGATGCCAAAGCAGCCTTTTTAGCTGGCGAAGTGAGTGGTATTTTGGTGATCCCTGAACATTTCTATAAAGATTTACTGCTCGGTAAAAGCCCAACGCTAGCCTATGCCGGAGACGCGGCGTACTTTCTGGTCTATGGCACGGTGGTAGAGGGATTGGTTCAAGCTGGTGGCACTTTATCAGCGAAAGCGAAAGTTGCGCGCTTGGTCGTCGATGGAGAGCCTTTGGGACTCGCGATGGAACACTGGTCTGCACTACAATCGAATATGAAGCCGACTTTTAACCCTAAAATGGGTTATATCGATTACGTTGTGCCCGGTGTATTTGTGTTGATTTTGCATCAAACACTGATTATGGCGGTGGGATTAATGGTCGGTACTCAAAAACAGGGTAAAGGCTACTGGCAGCGCGTCTCTCCACTTCGACTGATTGCAATAAGAACACTGCTGTTTGTCGCCTGTTATTACCTCCTCAGTATGTATTACTTTGGAGCCAGTTTTAGTCGTTTAGGTATCAGTACTCTCGCCAATATGGGGCAATTGCTGACACTTTTATTACCCTTTTTATTGAGTGCTTGTTTTCTCGGTATCTGGCTTGGTGCGCTCGCCCCAAGGCGAGAGCTCGTCACCGTTGTCGTCTTAATCAGCTCGATGCCTTTAGTTTTCTCTTCTGGTTTTATTTGGCCACTAGAAGCGATTCCGCCCCCTATCACTTGGCTGGCCAGCCTATTTCCAAGCACCCCAGGGATACAAGGTTTTCTTGCTCTTAATCAAATGGGCGCGGAATGGTGGCAAATTGCACCACAATGGACACTGCTTTGGTTACAAACCTTAGGCTGGGGTTGGCTAGCGTGGTGGCAATACCGTCGAACCGGCAAAGGAAAACTCGCTCATCATGACTAACTAATCTCTACTCAGGATAATGAAAGTTCTACAAACTTTCTTATCCTGAGTTGGCATGAAATCATAAGAAGCAAAGAATGACTTCGGTGGCTTGAGCAGCCCACCAGCCCTTGTATTATCGCCATCGCTCCCCTGCTATACCCTTCCTATTTGAAGCTGCAGGAGTGTTGGCTACGTTTGTTCACCCCAATCATAGAGTCTATCTATGCTCATGGGGACTCACTCACTTGCCGCCGACCTGCAACTTCCAAGTTGTTTGGGTATACATGCATCTGTTATCGCTATTAACACGAGATCCTTCCTCTATCTTATTCCTTATCGAAGTTAAATAAATAACCATGATAGATATCACTTAGCTATCGACTTTTAAAGTTGCATAGGTTATAAGTCTAGAAGTATAGACGTCCATTAGCTTAGGGAGCAAGCCGTGCCAATTAAGATCCCCGATCAACTACCTGCAACCGATGTGCTACGCCAAGAAAACATCTTTGTTATGTCTGAATCTCGTGCATCAACGCAAGGTATTCGACCTCTTAAGGTATTAATTTTAAACTTAATGCCCAAAAAAATTGAAACCGAGACACAGTTCTTACGACTGCTGTCTAATTCCCCTTTGCAAGTTGATATTGAGTTATTACGCATCGATGATCGTCCGAGTAAAAATACACCGGAAGCCCATCTTAATGCTTTCTATCGTCAATTTGATAAAGTCAGTCAACGCAATTTCGATGGCCTTATCATTACTGGCGCGCCGCTTGGATTGGTTCAATTTGAAAATGTCGCTTACTGGGACCATCTACAGCGCGTCATGAATTGGGCCAAACATCATGTCACTTCAACGTTATACATTTGTTGGGCTGCGCAAGCTGGGTTAAAACTGCTATATAACCTTCCCAAACGCACTCGAGAAGAAAAACTCTCTGGGGTTTATCAGCATGAGATTCATCAGCCTTTTCATCCTTTACTAAGAGGATTCGATGATACCTTCCTCGCTCCACACTCTCGTTATGCTGATTTCGCCGCTGATTATCTAGAGCAACATACCGATCTCGATCTGCTTGCAACATCAAGCATTGCAGGCGTTTATTTAGCGGCAACGAAAGATAAACGAAATGTGTTTGTGACTGGTCATCCCGAGTATGATGCCGATACCCTACATCAAGAATATGTGCGAGATGTTGCAGAGGGTTTGCAACCGCCAATTCCACTCAATTATTATCCTGATGATAATCCAGAGCAGCCACCACGGGCGAGCTGGCGAAGCCATGGGCACTTATTATTTGCCAACTGGCTTAATTATTGTGTTTATCAACAAACGCCCTATGATCTTGAGCACTTTAGCGAAGATAAATTCACTAAAGACGATTAACACTACTTCCCTTCTTACCTTAGGCTAACTGAGTTTGCTAACTGACTCGCATCCTTGTCGGTTAGCCATTTTTCAAACGCCCAATCATTCTATTATAGACGCCACAACAACTTGAATTTACGGCTGTATTTGGGCTTCGCCAAGATCCTTCAATCACTCTGATGAGTCCTATCGATAATGTGATGCCAGTGAATCAGTGCGATGACACTACTGAAAATTCGAGTAAACAAACATCACAACGTCGCTGAATGGAGAAATGGCATGAAATGGGGATCCGCATTGGGATTAGGGATCAGTGTCTTGTGGCTAAGTGGCTGCGTTACTATGACTGAACAGGGACAAGCAGAATTACGAAGTACTCCAATTGAAATGGCAGAATCAAGAATTGCGTTAGGGTTAGGTTATCTCGAACAAGGTAACCGGGTAAAAGCTCGGCAAAGCCTACAAAAAGCGCTCCAACATGCGCCACACTACTATCGCGCTCAGCTCTCCATGGCGCACTACTTTGAAATAGTGGGAGAGAATGAAACGGCGCAGCAGCTTTATCAAACCGCATTAAGGGAGCACCCCAGAAATGGTAATGTGCTTAATAACTACGGTGCCTTTTTGTGTAAACAAGGGGAATATAGCCGAGCCGATCAATATTTTATGCGTGCCGTTGAGCAGCCTTACTATTATCTGATCCCCGCCAGCTATGAGAATGCAGGATTTTGCGCTTTAAAATCGGGCGATAAACAAAAAGCGCACTATTATTTCGAACGTTCGTTAGATCATGACCCTAACCGTGCTCGATCAATCCTACAACTGGCTAAGTTGGAGATTGATGATGACCAATTTATTCCAGCACGGCTGCGTTTAATGAAGTTCCATCAACAATATGGTTATCAAAAGACATCCTTAGAGCTATTGATTGAACTAGAAAAACGCAGCGGCAATCCTGCGTTAGAAAACAAATATCAGGCATTATTAGCAGAGCTGATCTAACTATTTTTTGATGTTAGTTGGGCGACCATCTCTGCCGCCTTTGCGCTCGCGATAATTGACACGGCGCTGCTTTTTAACGGCTTTGGCACGTTCAATTTTCTTATATTCACGATAAGCAATGCGAATAAACTTAATCAGCCCAGCTAAGAGTAGTAAACCAAAGACGGTCATAAAGGGCACGCAAAGCCACTCAGGTTGACATGGCAGATAGAAGTCGATGTCCATTTGTGGCCTCCTTAGATTTAGGCGCTATTTATACCTCTTACTGATTTATCGGCAGATAAGCCATATTCTTGACTCTGATGTCATTATACACGTAATTTATCTAAAATTTTCGCTTTCAGAACGACTTAACCTTGTTGAGCTCTCAATTCTAGTACCATCATGTATAGCCGAGCATCAAACTCTAACTGATGATAATTAGGCTCCATATGACAACACAGTTGGTAAAAAGCTTTATTGTGGTCTTTTTCACGTAAATGGGCCAACTCGTGCACAACGAGCATACGTAATAAAGGCTCTGGTGCTTGTTTGAATGCACTAGCAATACGAATCTCATTTTTGGCTTTTATCTTGTTGCCGTGCACCCGAGAAACATAACTGTGTAGACCGAGCGCATTATTAATAAGATGAATTTTGCCATCGTACACCACTTTACTCAGCGGTGACGTCTTCTTCATATACTGATTTTTAATCGCCATCGTGTAGTTAAACAGCGCTTTTTCACTCTGGATAGCGTGCCGCTCTGGGTAACGCTGCTCAAACCAAGGGATCAACTTATCTTGAGTGATTAATTGTTGAATTTGTTCTATTAGCGAGGTGGGATAACCTTGAATATACTTCAATACAGGATGCATAAATTCACTCTGTCGCATCAATTTTTGACGTGGCAGTGTAACTTAAATGGCCCAAGAAGTAATGCCTATTGCCACTACAAGGCGGCTTGTGTATCGGCTCAGCCAGCGTTAGAATTCGCCCTTTTGGTCAAAGTGAGCCTAAAAATGAAACGTGTTGTCCTTTATGTCAAAGACAAGTGCCCTCACTGTAAAGATGCCCAGCGTTATTTGGATGCGAAAGGTATTCAGTACCGTTTGTGTAATGCCAAAATGGCGCGCGGTCGCAAAGAGTTAGATGCGCTAGGAGCAAGAAGTCTCCCTGTCCTCAAAATTGGCGATCAGCTCTTGATTGGCTGGAACGTCAGTAATTTTGAACGACTCTATACCCAAAAAAGCTAAGCGCGGCGGATTAAACGTATTGCTTTACAAATTCGATAAACGTTCTATCGGCATTAGATAAATAGCCCTCTTTACGCCACGCTAACGCGAGATCAATGGAGACGGGAGGTGTGAACGGTATTGCTCTCACTTCCGGTTCATTATCTGCGACCAGCGTCAATAAAGCAGTAATCGCGTGTTCTTGTTTAACAATGCTGAGGATCATCGGTAACAGGTTAGTCTCAAAAGCAATTTTTGCCTCATGTTGATGTGTTTTACACACCTTATCAATGAACTCACGGTGAAAGTAACCCGTTTTAAACATCACCAGTTGATGCTCAAAAAATTGCTTAAAATCGATCTGCGTTTGAGCAGCCAGTGGATGATGCTGTCCTACAACGGCCACCATCGGGGAAGAGAGTAACGGGTCAGTTTCTAAATCAGCAGGCACATCTTGATTTAAAATCACGCCGACATCGAGCTCTCCTGCTAATAACATTTTGCGTATCGATTGGGTTCCCGCATCAATGACCGTCATTTTTAAATTCGGAAACTGGGTTTTAAACGCCATTACGATCGGTGGAAAAAAATAACTACCCATCATACTTGGTGCACCTAAGCGCACTTCCCCTTTTACCAGTCCTTTGAGTTCATCCATGGCTAATTGAGCATTGTCGATTTGCTGCAAAATTCGTCGAGCATGGTCGATTAATACCGAACCTTCATGCGTTAAACTTACTTTACGATCACCACGCTTAAATAGGTTTACACCCAGCTGCTGCTCAAATTTTTTAATAGCAATACTTAATGCTGGCTGAGCGATGTGCAGTTGCTGTGCGGCATGAGTGAAGTTCTCATGCTCTGCCACCGCAAGAAAATATCGTAATTGACGACTATCCATTAGCTATTAATTAAAGTTATTGCTTCGATATTTATAATATATTTTATTAATCCGGATAACGCTGCTAGTT
>NZ_WXWK01000042.1:0-9926 GCF_009904835.1 Vibrio sp. V33_P6A3T137
CAACAATGAAATTCATTTTAAAACAGTAAGTTAAACAAAATTAACGTGTCATTTTAAAATAATTAAACGCAGTCAATAAATAGCCATATTTACAGGCCATATTGTGCAATTACTCGGAATTATCACTCGATAATTCTGCTAAAAAATATTCCGATAATACTGCTAAAGAATAATAAAAATCATCTTCATCACAGGCGGATTTTAAACGTTGTAAATAGAGCGTCGCCCACGGAAAAAGATGATCCGTTAATAGCTCGATAACCGCAGATTCTTGACCTTGTTCGAGAAAATGAGCAAGGGCTAATAACATTAATCCAAATTGATCTTCTGGTTCCTGACGGGCGAGTTGCACCGCTAAACCATGACGCTGGAGAAATTGACGATAAGCCAAGGTGCTTTCACCCATCACGATATGCTCATGATCTAAGTATACCGATCCCCAAGGCGGAGCGGGCATATCCCCTAGCCCTTCGAATAGTACGCTAAAGCGCTCAGGTTGTGGCTCTGGTAGATGATGGCACACGGTTTCGATAACCTTAGGATCGCTCCAAGAAAAATAATGAGCTAATTGAGGCAGATCGTGTAACGCATACTGCGCAGGCTCGCTCTGCGGTGAATAGTAAAATAAACTACCAAGGATTCGAGGAACAATGGCTAACATTGGCTTTCCTTTCTGTTTTAAAAAGTACTCAGCCCGTGAGCCAGCTCCCAGCGAATTCGCTTAAAGTCGCTGCTCTCACAGGCTGAACGGTACACACTGTTTAGAAGAATACGCTCAAAGTATCCTCCTAACCGCCACTACATGGTTATCCACCATAAGTTATAAAAGGTAATACGTGAAGCCAGCTCGCCAAGGATCATCAGTGCCGCACCGCTAAAAAGCAAAGGTTTAACGGCTTGTTTTTTCAGTAAGACCCACAAAGCAAGCACCAGCGCGATGGTCATCGCGAACAAATACGTGTACCAAAACATCGTTTGTGCATTCACTAAATGCGGTACTTGCTCGGTTAAAAACGCCATATAACCGGTACGAGTTGCAAACGAAATCGCCGCTCCCACGATGACCGCTAACGCACCGAGTCGTTTAGCACCGAGTGCTAAAGCACACATCCCACCAGAGATAGCAACAGTTAGCCACAAATGCAGCGACGTATAATGGCTATTCCAAGCCGGGACGGTTGCCAATTGATAAACCTGCGTAATCGACCAAGCAAAAGCTAGGCCTAATAGTACGGCAATCCCATTCAACCATTGGTGCAATGTATCGGTAACAGTAACGTTAAACTTGCTTTTCAGTATATCGCGCAGGCGAGGAGCACTGAGTGCCACCGTTAAAAAAGCACAACCAAAATAGAGGCCACTTAAAACAATTTCATTACTCATCGGTGAACGGAATAAACCAAACAGCAAATTAATCGCACGCTGAGGTTGTCCCATATGTAAGCCACCAATCGCCATGCCTACAGCAAATAAAATTACGGCAACCAGGTTGATTTTATGACGCTGAGCATTGGTAATTTGTCCAACAAGACCAGCAATAAAAGCCAATAACATCATACCAACCGCGGTTTGGCCTAAAACCGTGAAAAAGACTAAAGGTAATTCATGCATCGTTTATACCTCTGAAGGGTTTTGAACAGCACCGGTTTTATCACCAGTCATACGGGCATCCGCGTGTGCTTTAATCACTAAACTGGGTTTGGTCAGTTGCGGATCCGGTAAGGGTGCGACCGCATTGGTATCGCCATATTTGGCGCGTAATGTGGCTATCTCATCAAAATCAAGCGCGCGCTGTGGACAAGACTCGACACACACGGGTTTTAAACCTTGAGCCACTCGCTCATAACAGCCATCGCACTTCGACATCACTTTCTTTTGTTCATCAAACTGCGGCGCACCATAAGGACAACGCATTTCACAATAGCGACAACCAATGCATTTATCTTGATCAACCACCACTAAACCATCTTGTTTCCGTTTATGCATCGCTCCTGTCGGGCAACCTTTCACACACGTTGGTTCAGCACAGTGATTACAGGAGATCGATAAGTAGTAGTTGAAGGTATTTTGTTGCCAAGCATTGCCTACTTTCTGCCACTCACCACCACCATACTCGTATACTCGGCGATATTTTGGGCCTACCTCTTGCGCCTTCTCATCTTTACAACTGATTTGGCACGTTTTGCAGCCAGTACATTTGGATGAGTCGACAAAAAAGCCATATTGTTTCATTTAAAAATCTCCTCAGACGCGCTTAACGTCGACCAAATTGGTGTGTTGTGGGTTACCTTTAGCTAACGCCGTTGGCCGTAGCGAGGTTAGTCGGTTAATACAGCCACCAACATCAACACCTTGTTTATTGGTCTGCGCCCATGCGCCCTCTGGCATCGCCGTTACACCGGGCATAATGCGTGGTGATACCTTCGCTTTAATTCGCACTCTTCCTCTGTCATTGAAGACTTCGACAAAGTCATCATTGTGGATACCTCTCGCTTGAGCATCGATGGGGTTGATCCACAAAACATCCGGCGCAACTTCTTTCAATTGAGCAACGGACGAATACGTTGAGTGGCAATGACCTTTGGTATGAAACCCTGTCAATTGCAACGGATATTTATTCAGCATCGGTTTATCTTCGATACCTTCGACGGCTGGCCAGTATTCTGGAATCGCCGAAATTTTATCTCCGGGCAGTAATTGCCATTGAGTCGCCAATTCAGCCAATTGCTCTGAATAAATCTCAATTTTTCCTGATGGCGTTTTCAGCGGATGTTGCTGTGGATCATCACGAAAATCTTTTAACGCAATATGTTTACTGCTATCGGCGATCCGGCGATCAATCACGCCCATACCATCGGTTTGCTCAAATGGAGGCAAATGCGGTTCTTGTTTACGCACTTGGTTATAAGCGTGTTCAATCCATTCTTGGTAGGTTCGACCTTCGGTAAACGCCTCTTTCAAACCCATCTTATCGGCGATTTCCGCTAAGACATCGTAAGTCGGCCGATTTTCCCACATCGGTTCAATCGCTTTTTGTAAGCGAACCAAATAATGATAAGACCCTGATTGATAAGAGTTATTAATTAACTCATCGGATTCTAAGGTTGAAACATCGGGCAATAATAAATCGGCATATTTAGCGCTGGCTGTCATGTGGTTATCCCATACCAGAATAAATTCACACAAAGACTCATCACGCAGCACTTTATCGACTTGGTTAAGATCCGAATGCTGATTAGCGGTGATATTGGACGCGTAATTCCATAAAAACTTCACATTGGTCGTTAAACGATCACGACCTTTGATGTAATCTTTTTCTGGTGTCATCTCGGTGCCGCGCGTGATCGCATCGACCCAGCTAAAACATGGAATCGACACTTTGACTGGATTTGGTATCGCCAGACCCGCTAGTGGATAATTGACACTGCCTCCCCAAGTACCAATATTGGTTCCAGGACGACCAAACTGCCCGGTCATAATCGGCAGCATCATGATCGCGCGTGCAGCATGCTCACCGTTTTGTGTGCGTTGCACTCCCCAACCTTGAGAAATCCACGCTGCTTTAGCGCTAGCAATTTCACGAGCCAACTGACGAATACGTTGCGCGGGAATTTCGGTCAATACTTCCGCCCATTCTGGCGTTTTTTCAATCTTGTCTTCCCCAAGACCGAGAATATAAGCTTTATATGATGAGTTCGCTGGCGCACTGGCAGGCAAAGTTTCTTCACTCCAACCGACCGTATATTGATTAAGCATGACCTCATCAAGCAGATTTTCTTTGATTAAAGTATGGCCAATTGCCGCGACTAACGCCGCATCGGTTCCCGGGCGAATCGGTAACCATTCGGCATTAAATGCCGTCACGCTATCGGTGCGGCGAGGATCAATCAAAATAACCTTAGCGCCGCTTTGTTCGAGAGCATGATAAATTTCTGCAATTTGTCCGCCCCCTGACATGCGCGTTTCTGCCAAGTTTTGACCAAACATCACCACTAAATCAGAATTTTTGATCTCAGCAAAAAGCGTTTGTTGCTCAGTGCCGTAAATATTCCCTGCTTGTCCAAAAACAAACGGCTGAATCCGGTTAAGTTGAGCTTCTGAATAGGTATTGTGCATATCTAAGAAGCCACCAGCTAAATTAAGCAGGCGCTTACACGTATTACGGCCTTGTAAATTAGCCCCTGTCGTTCCACTACCATATTGATAGTAAATGGCTTCATTACCATAAGTGTTGATCACTCGTTGCAATTGCTCAGCCACAATGGTGGTGGCTTCATCCCAACTGATGCGCTTGAATTTACCTTCACCACGTTCACCGACCCGCTTCATTGGGTACTTTAAACGGTCAGGGTTATAGGTACGAAAACGAGCTGAGCGCCCCCGTAAACAAGGGCGAATTTGATGCTGACCAAAAATAGCTTCATTGACCCCATCTTCTGGAGAGATCTTAACGGCTACACCATCGCGCACATGAACTTTAAATGGGCAACGACTGCCACAGTTCACTAAACAAGCGCTATAACGGATCTGTTCTGGGCTCAGCGAGGATGATGGTGTTGGTGCAGCCAGCGCATTAAATGGCAAGCTGATCGAACTGGCAGCAATCGCTGCGCCAGAAGCAACCGCAGAGCTTTGTATAAACTCACGGCGCGTAAATAGTTTTTTGATTATTGATGTGGACATAGACCCTCCAATGTATCGGCCTATTATCCAAACCTTGCATGATCTTCCCTATGATCACTATCAATGAAAATGTAATTAGTGGTTACACTTTTAAACATTTACTATCAAATAGTAACAATAATAGTTATCATTAGTTTTCTGTTGATTTACGAAATTGCCACTCAATCGCATTAGCAGGACAAATCGGACGGCATTGACCGCACCCATTGCATAAGTCCTCATTCACTACGGGTTGTTGATTCGGCTCGCAATGAATCGCTTGAGTTGGGCACTGCTCAATACACAATTCACAATAACCCAATAAACGATTATGACACTGATAAGCAAAGGTCGGTAAAAGCTCAGTTTTCGTGGCAGGCAGCAGCGCCCCGGTTGGACACACTTGCGCGCACTGAGTGCACAATTGGCAATGATTGTAATCTAGACATAACTCAGGCCACTGGCCTGTTAACTGGATAACGGAGCTTGGGCACGCTTCAACACACAGACCACAGCCATCACATAACTGCCTGAACGTTGCCTCTGCTAATGCCCCCGGTGGACGAGGTATGGTGCGTTTCGGCTGATCATCAACCTCATGATAAGCGGCCTTACCTCTGGCAACTAAACCACGAAAAAGATCACGGCGACTAAAATTACGGGGACTCTGACTCATCATCACCAAGCTACGATAAACAACACTCTTCAATCATAGCGCGAAAAGACGTAAAGCTAAAAGTCTTGTTCATGTTCAAAAAGCAGATGACCTAACTTGCGCTTACTGACTCACGCAATTTTGAATATTTGCTCTATTTATGTTAAAAAACAAACCAAAACATACACCAAAACTAGGTTATTTGGCCTCATTCAACTAAAAGGAGTATTACGTTGAATCTTTCTTCGCAGCACCACACCACTCGTAGCGCATTAACGAGCCTGACAACACCATTTCTCTACACCACATTAGGCGTTATTGGCGCACTCTCATTATCAGGCTGCTCAAGCACATCATCGACACTGTCAGCACCGCTTTCTATTCCAGACAACGCGATTATTGCTCATCGTGGCGACTCTTATAACGCACCAGAAGCGACTTTACCGGCTTATCAATTAGCCTGTGAATTTGGGGCAGACTATCTTGAAGTCGATCTACAACGTAGTAAAGACGGCGTTTTAATTGCTGTACATGATAATAATTTGCGCAATAAAACCAATATTGCGGAGATTTATCCAGAGCGAGCCGATAGTCCAGTAAGCAGTTTTTCTTGGGCTGAATTAGAGAAATTAGATGCCGGATCTTGGTTCAATAACGCCTATCCAGAACGCGCAAGAGAAAGTTATCGTGGCTTGCAATTAATGACCTTAGATCAAGTCAGAGACGTTGCTGAAAATTGCTCACATCAAC
Organism: Vibrio sp. V33_P6A3T137; assembly: GCF_009904835.1. NCBI lineage: Bacteria > Pseudomonadati > Pseudomonadota > Gammaproteobacteria > Vibrionales > Vibrionaceae > Vibrio > Vibrio sp. V33_P6A3T137. Next base: position 6,068 of record NZ_WXWK01000042.1, read on the forward strand.
CTGGCCTTTATATCGAAACCAAATTACCTGAACTGTTTCCCGGTATCGAAGCGGATCTGAGGGCGAACTTGCAACAGCACGGCTGGCTAGATAAGGAAATGAAAGGTAAGGTTATTTTGCAAACCTTTGAAAAAGAGAGCTTAGTTCAACTGCAAGCGGAAATGCCGAACATCCCTAAAGTCCTTCTGCTATGGACTGGCGACGGTTATATCGATATGAAGCCTACAGAGCCGAAACAAGATGATGAAAGCTGGGCGGCTTACTACGCACGAGTGCAAGTCGCATCGAAATCGGCTTATGAAGAATGGATAGATTTTGCTAAAGACAATGGCGCAATTGGCGTTGGCCCATCAGGAACTCAAGCCAACTTTGCTGACTCGTGGTCGAGTAATTTTAGTTATATGGATCTCGCTAAACCTTGGATGATAGAGATGAATCAGCAAAAAGGGTTAGTGACTCATATTTACACCTTAGATGATGCTGAAGATCTTATCCGCTATCGCGATCGGGGAGTGACTGGCTTTTTCACTAACCGTCCTAATCTCGCCGTCGAAGCGTTAACTGGACGTCCAGCAAAAGACGTTACCGCAACGCTAGTGAAACTTGGTTATTAATCTCAATCAACGTTGATGGTTTCTATAAAAAATCCCGTATCAATACGGGATTTTTTGTTCTGCTGACAATAACTTGCTTCACTCAAGCTACCGATTTAACGCGGCTAATTGGTCGCAGAGAAGAATGAACGAGGGAATGTCTGAGCGATATCGGTAAAGACACCATCCACGCCCCAGTTAAATAATTGGTTGGCTCTTAGTAGGCTATTGACGGTATAAACGTTCACTTTGTAGCCTTTGGCTTTAAAAGCGGCAACCTGCTCACGAGACAATCCTTCATTTTCTGGGTGAATATATTCAGCTTGGCACGCCTGTAAAATTGATTCCCAATCCTCACACAGTGTCTCTTTAGTAAATAAACAAGCGGTCGGATAGTGCGGCGCACGCCGTTTAAATTCATAGAGAGCAATATGATTAAAACTCGAAATGATCACTTTTCTGTCACTATCAAGCAGTTTTAGTCCCTCAATCACGCCCTCAATTAATTTGAGCGTTTTCTCCCACCCTGCCGTACAGGATTTTATCTCAATATTAGCGTCGAGTTTTAGCTCATTGAGCATTTCAATAAATTGGCGAAAGGTCGGAATCGGCTCACCAGCAAACGCATCAGAGAACCATCCACCAGCATCAATATTCGCTAGATCTTGTTGACTCAATTCATACAGGCTACCACTGCGATTGGTGCAACGATCTAATGTGTCATCGTGAGAGATCACTATCGTATCATCACCAAGGATATCAACATCACATTCCAGCCACTGCACCTTATGTGTATGGCAAAGACGAAAAGCAGCTAAGGTATTTTCAGGGGCTAACGATGACATGCCACGATGGGCAAAAAGTGTGTTCATTTTCAATCAACTCTCTGTGAATTGTTGCATTTCGAGCGCAGATAATCGCTCGTTCGAGCTTGAAATGCACTATACCGGAGTCAAATTGTTAACAATAGAGTAGACGGTTCAGAAATGTGATTAGCCGTTGAAAATCAGTCAATACACAACGCAACCTCAGCTGTAAGACAGAAATAAAGTATCATACTGATTGTCTTGAGCATCACAATTGATCATCCACTGCTTTGGCACGTTTCTGGACAGAACCTTGTCAGCTGCTTTACTAAATTAGCACCTCACGGATTAGTTCAGGTATTGGAAACATCTAATCAAGTAGACAAGGATTTGAGAACTTACGACTGCGGTAATAATGCCCCAAAAAACTCCTGTATGGTACTTAATCCAGTATTTAAGTATATTTGATGACTTCAATGCTTGTTTATAACCGGCTTCTGAAAAGTAATATATGCATAGGTCACGTTTTAAGAAATTATTTTCGACCATCCCGTTAAAAATAGTTTTCATTACTCTTTTATCATTGCAATTAGATAAGCGAGACTGAGTACGTTGCTCATTAATCAATATTTCTAGATCCGCCGCATACTTTGCAATTAACATCTCAGGCGTAAATTTATAGGATCCTATCTGGGCACTGGTTTTATGCTGCTTATTGTAAATTTCATACATTAGCTTTAACACTTGATTCAGTTTAACGTCATCAACATTAACGGAGTCATCTCTAGGGTTCATTTTATCTCCTGTATCATTTGCGATTTAACGCGCATTAAGGTGTGAGCAACGCTACCACGAAACCCAATCATGCCACCGTAAACACAAAACCCAACGATGGAATAAAAAATGCCAAGCGTTGGGAATCACTCTTAAATGCTTTGTTATAAAACCGTTACACCAAACTCTGCATTGAGCCTGGTTGTGCTGTTCTATGTGTTACACCCCGTCAACAAAAGAGTGTCAGGAACTTTGCTAATCAGCTTCTTCATACCAGTCAATGAAAGGCTGGCGGGTGTCAACGTTTGATGGTGTGCTTGCAATTATTCGATCACTTTCGCACTCATCAATCTTGCTTTTAGCACATCACCTCTAACTGGAGTAGTTCCTTACAATCATATTCATTTACGTAGTTCTGAATATCAATAAGAAACCTACTTGGAATTGAACTACCAGCGATATTGTATGTGATGTAAAGTGTTTCGCGTGCACGAGTCATCGCAACGTAGAGCCGAGATGCTTCTCGAGATAAGTTATCAGTTTCTACGGATTTATTAGGCATTACACCTTCAACTACCCCAAGTATGAAAACATGCTGAAATTCATGCCCTTTTGCAGATTCGATGGTACTAATTTTAATACTGTTTGATCCTTCCATTTTCAATGTCTGCTTAAGTTCACAGCTAACAATTGAACGTAATTTAAGTTCTCTTGAAATTGACTCTCTTATACGTTTGTTTAGCCCTATCACACAAATTTCTGGGTATTTATCCTGCTCCTCATCTTCGCTGACTACTTCAAGTATTTTCTGAATGGCCTCACATACAAACTGAACTTCGTCTGTCTCAGATCTACATTTTACAACAAACGGTTTTTCCCCAACCATGGAAGGTAGGTCAGGCTTTGTAGGCTTAACAATATTATCCTCGTCAACATCAGCAAACTCGTACTTTTCAATGAGGGCGTATGAGGCTTCCATAATCTCTTTAGAGTTACGATAGTTTTTCTTCAAAACATAGCTTCTATTTGAGACGTTAACCCCACACTGCTTCAGCACAAAACCTTTGTTATATATAGTTTGCGCACCATCCCCTACTAAGAATAGTCCGTTTTCCTGATTCGAAATTTTTTCTTCTCCAGTGTGTAATGCGGCGACCATTGTGACTTCAAGCTGCGAGAGATCTTGTACTTCATCAACAAGAACACACCGATATGGGCTAAACGCTTTTATTTTTTCCGATAACATCGTGGGATCTACTTGCGCCCAACCAAAACTATCAATAGATTCTGAGTTGTTTAGTAGCAATGAACATGATGCAGCGACTGCCCCTTCGTAATCTATCTCAGATATTTCTTTTAACTTTTCTGCTTTCAATTTGGCGGCATCATAAAATGCAGATCTTGCCTCGTTTCTCAAAGCAACTTTTCGACCATGCCGTTTAAAAACCTTGGAATCAAGATACCTCTCAAAATCTGAGTTTAAGAGTCTGCTTCTGATAAAATAGATTTCTTCTTCTATAAACTTCTTTTGTTCATGAAAAGGTAATTTTGAAAGACCCGTTGATGCATAAGATTTATGAGACCTTACAAATTCAACAATATTTTTCTGAATTTTATTAGCTGCTTCTGTATTACTATTTTTCCGATATGCTGATTCACCTTTTGGGTGTAGCTCCGTGATGATCC
>NZ_WXWK01000024.1:0-9840 GCF_009904835.1 Vibrio sp. V33_P6A3T137
GCTCATCTGTTATCAATTAAAACTTATAACTTAAAGCGACGGATCTCTTGGTCAAGCTGATAAGAAAGTTGTGATAGCTCCGCCGCTTGAGCTGCAGCTTCATGGGCTTCTTCAGCGAGATCGTTCGAGACATCGCGAATGCCTACCGTGTTGCGCGTAATCTCAGAGGTGACGGATGCCTGCTCCTCAGCCGCCGAAGCAATCTGAGTTGCCATATCACTGATCCGCTCAACCGCATGATGAATTTGCATTAAGCTCGCTGCTGCAGAGTGCGCATCATCAACACTCGTATCGGCTAGCATTCGGCTATCATTCATGATCCCAACCGCTTTGCCTGTCGTGCCTTGCAGCATTTCAATCATGGTTTGAATTTCTTTGGTTGAGGCGTGAGTACGTTGACTCAGTACCCGCACTTCATCCGCAACCACCGCAAAGCCGCGACCTTGTTCTCCAGCACGAGCCGCTTCGATCGCCGCATTCAATGCCAATAGATTGGTCTGTTCTGCAATGCCTTGAATGGTTGAAAGAATAGTACTGATCTGATTGCCATGCTCTTCCAGCTCTTGAATGACGCCTGTTGCTACCTGCACTTCTTTCGCTAAAGAAAGAATAGAGTTCTGCGTTTGCGATACTTGCTTAGAGCCATCGACACAAGCGGTTACCGCCTCGGATGAGTTTTGCGCAGTATGCTCAGAGTTGTTAGCAATCTCCTGGGTCGCAGCGGCCATTTCATTGATCGCTGTGGCGACCATATTGATTTCATCTTGCTGCATGCGAATACGTGCACTACGTTCTTCAGCATGCGCGGCGGTCATATGCGATTGTGATGAAAGCGATGCCGAAACCTCACTCAATTTACTGACCATGGTATGCATATTGCCAACAAAAATATTGAAATTATTCGCTAATTGCCCCACTTCATCGTCACTACGTGGCTCTAAGCGTTGCGTTAAATCACCATCTCCGGTTGCGATTTCTTCTAATGCTTTAGAAACTCGTAATAAATCTCTGAATAAAAAGCTGACTAGCCAAGAGACGATCAACACCACAATCAAGGTGATGAAAATCGCTGTGATCAACAAGCCGGTGAGCAATTGAGTATGTGCTGCGAATTCGGTATTTTTATCCATCTGCACAGCAAATACCCATGGCGTATCCGCGACTCTATCGAAGTAAAACAAGCTCTCTTGACCGTTATGGTTCAGTGTCATTAGCTGACGGCTATTGGCGGCTTGCTGAATAGCATTCATGGTTAATGCGCTATCGAGCGAACTGACAGGCTTTAAAAGCAATCGTTTGTCTGGATGTGCAAGAAAATAGCCGTCTTGGGTATCAATCAGCATCGCGTAAGCATTATCACCCGCGTCGATACTCAACACATCACTGATTAATTGATCAATCAATACATCAGCACCGACCACACCACGTAACTGACCATTGTGACGAATAGGTTCAGCAATAGTCACTAATAAAGCATTAGTGATCGCATCTTGATATGCCGTGGTAATAATTTGCTTACCCGCATTCGCGGCATCGCGATACCAAAGACGAGTACGAGGATCATAATCAGCTCGGTTGCGCTCTGGATGGGAGCGATACATTTCACCGTTAACAGTACCAAAGAAAATATCGTCAAATCCGCCAGCTTTACGCGCCTGTTGTAAAAAAGGCACCACATCAGGTTGTACGGTATAGTCATTAAAGGCGGTGGAAATATCTTTTCGGATCGAAATCCAATCAGAAATACCTTTCGATGCCGTTTCAGAAATGGCTTGTGCACGGGCAAGTACACCACGACTGGTTTGTTGTTTGAGTTGATCGGCTGACAACCAAGTTAATGCGGCCGCCATCACGACGACCGCTGACAGGCTGGTGCCAATAAGCTTTTGTTTTAGGGTTAATTTCATAGTGAATTATCGCTGATAAAAGGAACAGTTGGGCGGCAAATAATAGCGAGGTTTATAAGCGTTTGCACGCATTATGTAAAAATAAACACCGTTGCAATAACTATCTGCTTTTAATCACATTACCGTCAAATTAGTGACAAATGTCATCATTCCAACATTATTCGTCTATCAACAAAAAAAGCTGGCTCAGCCAGCTTTTTTAAACCTCTATGTATCCACTTAACTTACTTTTTCAGCTCTGTACGCATGCCCATCACCAAACTAACGCACATCAGTAATAAGACAAAAGTAAAGGGTAAAGCCGTCGAAATCGCACCAGCTTGCAAAGCTTGAACGGCCTGCGCACCACCGATCCACAGTAAGGCTATGGCAATCGCCCCTTCCATGATTGCCCAGAAAATTCGCTGTAACACTGGCGCATCCATTTTGCCGCCAGACGTAATGCTATCAATAACCAATGAACCAGAATCAGATGAAGTAATGAAAAACACCAACACTAACACTACCGCTATAATCGAGAGTAAAGTCCCCAGCGGTAATACATCAAACATTTGGAACATGGCTAATGACACATCCGTTAAACCTTTTTGACCTAATTCGCCAACACCGCCTATCACCTGCTCAATCGCTAATCCACCAAATACAGACATCCAGATCACAGTGACGGCTGTTGGAATCAGTAACACTGCGGTAATAAACTCACGAACCGTCCGCCCCTTTGATACTCGAGCAATAAACATACCGACAAATGGTGACCATGAGATCCACCATGCCCAATAGAAAACGGTCCAACCTTGGAACCACGCTTCATCTTCACGTCCATGAGGGTTACTTAATGGAATGATATTTTCAATGTACGACATTAATGTGGTTGGAATGGACGCAAAAGTGACCGCATAACCAATCAGAGCAACTAACGCGACAAGCAATAAGGCTACAATCATGTTGATGTTAGAGATCACTTTGACCCCGCCATCAATTCCACGAATGACCGAAATCGTCGCTAATGCGGTTACCACTAGGATAACAATGATTTGCAATCCTATTCCTGCATCAAGACCAAACACGTGATGAATACCACTTGCGGCTTGTTGAGCCCCTAAACCCAGCGAAGTAGCAAGGCCAAATAACGTCGCTAATACCGCTAAAATATCAACCAGATGCCCTGGCCATCCCCACGTTTTATCACCGAGAATAGGATAAAAAATAGAACGAATAGATAAAGGCAACCCTTTGTTATAACAGAAAAATGCCAGCGATAAGGCAACAACAGCATAAATCGCCCAAGGATGGAGTCCCCAATGATACATGGTCGCGCCTAAAGCTAATCTTGCCGCTTCTGGTGTACCGGCTTCTACACCTAATGGTGTTTCATACCATCCCGTAAAATAAGCAACTGGTTCCGCAACACTCCAAAACATCAAACCAATGCCCATGCCAGCGGCGAAGAGCATCGATAACCATGAGATCACCGAGTAATCAGCCACCGCATCTTTACCACCCAAGCGAATTTTACCAAATGGCGATATAATCAAAGCCAAACAAAAAATCACAAAAAGGTTACCCGACCAAATGAATAACCAATCAAATGAGCCAATAATTTTCCATTTAACCCCGTCTAGTGCATTCTTAGCGGTATCAGCATCCACCAACAGAGTGGCGAGTAAAAATAAACCAATTAATCCCGCACTGATGCCAAATACAGGGTTATGAACATCAAACCCCCACTTCTGCACATTATCCTGACCGACTGTATAGTCGGTACTGTCAATGCTGTACTTGTCTATTCCTTTTGTCATTGATCTTCTCTTTTGGGTAACGACAGACAAAATTCAGTAACCATGACAACGAAATAAATTCACAGATTTACCATTAAAATATATTTCGTACTCATAACTAAAGAATTCATTTAAGGAGCGATATATTACAGAAAATTAGATTAAAATCCACAAAACAAAGTTATTCAGGATAAAAATCGACCATTTTACAGCAAATTATCGCTAAAAGTTACAAGCCACCACCACAATTTAGTTTGAGCTCGAATATTTAATGAACGTTGGTTTACTGGTGAGTAATGTGTGCTATTCACGAAATCGTTCACTCAAATACCTATTGTATCCATGGCATTTCAATCCATCGTTTCGAGACTTGTGAGATTTTAGAGGTATCCTCGCCTGCCCAAATAATGGCGATTACAGTTAGGCAGCAGGTGAGTGATAAATTTACTCAGCGAGAGGCAGAGCTTGACTAAGCAATCCGCAGATAAATCTTCCTCATCAATATAGAGAAAGGACCGGATTGGCGATGGACGAACGTTACTCACACTACGGTAGCTTGCAGTAGGAAGACGATTTCTCTACTTTTCAATTATCCCCAACTAAGGTATGGTCCGATCCAATTGGTCTCTTGTTTGTTGTAGGTAAATATTGTGGAAAAACACGAAGAGGTGTTGGTTGCGATTCGTCAAATTATCCGAGCCATCGATTTGCATTCAAAAAAATTAAGCAAATACGCAGGGTTGACGGGACCGCAGTTGATTTTGATGCGTTCAATTGAAGAGTTGGGGGAAGTTACCATTCGTCAATTGTCAAAACATACTAACATGAGTCAAGCAACAGCCACGACCATCCTAGACCGCTTAGAGCGGAATCAATACGTACAACGTGTTAGAAGTAGCACCGATAAACGTAAAGTCCATGCCCATTTAACAGAAACTGGCCGAGAACTCTTGGCTCGCGCACCACAGCCGCTACAAGACAGTTTTGTGGAACAGTTTCAGCATTTGGCCGATTGGGAGCAAAGTTTATTACTCTCATCGGTTCAACGTTTATCTGCAATGATGAATGCAGAAAAGATGGATGTCGCACCGATGCTGGAAATTGGCAGCATCACCAAAATTGAGTAAGTTTGACAATCAGTACCGTTCTACAACTGCCGCCTGAGTGACAAGAGCAGTTGTAGAATCTTTAATTATTTACAGCGCTTTATAAATAACCTTGTTGCCCGCTTGGGACTCTCTGGCAATTAATTCAACTTCAAGTAGTTTCTTTAATGCCCCTGTCGCCCAAGACGCCGCTTTACTCTCTTCTTGTCCTGCCGCCAAACCAATCCCTTTAGGATTAATACCTTCCGCATTCGCGACAACAATATCAAACACTTGTTGCTGCTTAGGGGTTAACACGATCTCTGCACGTGTTGTTGGTGAAACGGGTTCACTTGATGGGTGTGCCGTTTTCTTTGCAACGACAGGGTTAACGGCTACAGGCTTGGCTGTTTTTGGTGCTGAGGTAATGTTTGCTACCATCGCTATGATGCGTTTTTGCAGTTTTGCCTGCACTTTACGCTTATGAGCAAGTCTCATCGAGTATCTCTCCATTTCACTGCACAAGATGCAGTGGTGAAAATTTGAAGCGCGTTTTATAGCAAAATTCATCGACCTTTTGTAGGGTATCGCTCAAGTTCAGACGACAAAAACGAGATTTAAACCATAAGCGACTAGAATTTAAACAGTAAATCATTATTTGCTGTTTACGATTTCAGTGAGGATCAGTGATCATTGTCAACGAACATTGAGTATTAATCATAAAGTATTTGCATGCGAGGTCGGTATGCCAACAATCCACTTATCTAATTATCAATTTGATCGACATTCACCTTACGTCAAAATCGGTTTATTGATCGTGTTGTTGATCATTACTGCTTTGATTCGCTTATCGAACAGTTGGCAACAAGCGTTAGTTTCGGTGATGTGTGTGTTGATTTTATGTGGTGTTGGTTATTGGCTAGCACGTAAAAGTTGGGTTGGTTTTACTCTCACCGCCAGTCACTTACAGCAACATTTTTACTATGGTGGATGGGTAGTGAAATGGCAAAATATCAGTCAAATTGGAATATGCACCCATCAACAAGAGGGTTGGCATCAGCCGCTACCATGGATAGGTGTTCGTTTAAAAAATTATAGCCCTTTTTTAGACGGGATTTGCCCAAGAATTGCTCGAGAAATGTTATTTAACCAACGAGCCTTACTGTATTTAGGCATGAAGCAGCATGATAAAAGCCTGCTTTTTGAAGACATCGTATTAGACTCTACCCCCTATACGGATCCACAAGGCAAAGTCTATACTGGCTTAATGGCGATGCTCGCTAACCGTATGCAGCATCAACGTAATTTTTATGGTTTTGATGTCTTCATCTCGGAGAATGATCTCGACCGTTCTGCTGATGAATTTATTGGTCTGGCTCGACGCTATCTCGCCGCAGCCAAGCCAGAATAAGAGAAGTTTGGTTTATAGGCCACCGAACCTTCCCTACTTGTCATAGTAAACGTAATATCTATTCTGCTAGTAAAGCGGCATTTCATCGGCTACAAAGGGATTACTCGCACGTTCACGACCAAACGTTGACGTCGGTCCGTGGCCAGGAATAAACGTCACGTGATTGCCCAATGGCCACAATTTGTTCTTAATAGAATCAATTAAGGTGTTGAAATCGCCCTGTGGGAAATCCGTCCGTCCAATACTGCCATTGAAAAGCACATCGCCTACAAACGCTAAGCTGGCTTCTTCACTAAATAAAACCACATGACCTGGAGTATGGCCTGGCGTATGCAAGACAGTAAGTGTCTGGTTGCCAAACGTGACGGTATCACCTTCATCTAACCATTGATGAGGCTCAAAGGCTTCTGTCAGCGGAAAACCAAACATTTGACTCTGCCCTTCTAAGCCCTGCAACCAAAAGTTATCGGCTTTATGAGGACCAATGATGTCAACATTACCCAACAATGTAGCGAGAGGCTGTGTTCCACCGACATGATCCAAATGACCATGAGTCAGAACCAGTTTAACTACCTGAACACCTAGTTGATCAATCAACATTTTCAGTTGTTTTACATCACCACCGGGATCAACAACAATACCTTGCATGGTTTCATCGCACCATACAATCGAACAATTTTGCGCAAACGGAGTAACGGGGACAATTTGATACTTCAAAGACATGAGAAAACCTGAACAACCAGCAAAAAATTATCATCAACTATGACATTCTCACTACGTTTTGACAAGTCGCGCTCGCGACTCACATCACTTGACGTGATAAAGAGAGTCGCTATTGAGTCACTAGCTTATCGAGACGATAGATATCTTCTCTAAAATGCAATTGTCCTGCGTCATACCATGCTGTTTGATAAATGATCTGCACTGGTATGCGCTGTCTTAATGGGATTGCTTGGTTCACTGAGCTACTTTGCGGAGCAAATTGTTGAGAGTCTAACCCCTGCTTAGTTAATAACATATTGGCAAATTGATCGGCATGTTCAACCCGAATACACCCCGAGCTAAACGCTCTTGAGTCACGCTCAAATAAGTATTTACTTGGAGTATCATGCAAAAAGATCGCTCGGCGATTCGGGGTGTTAAATTTATATAATCCCAGAGCATTATGATAGCCCGCTCTTTGACGCATACGATAGGGAAATGCCTCTAATGAGATATTTTCCCAATCTATCGATGTCGGATCTAGAGTCTGTGTCGCTCCCCAACGCGGTAGAATCTCTAGATTCTGACGATCTAAATAACGAAGATCTCGCTTCGCTATCGGTAAAATATCTTCCACCATGATCTTATAGGGAACATTCCAAGTAGGATTAACAATTAAAGAATCCAAACGAGTCGTCATGACTGGCGTCGGTCGTGAAATGCGTCCGACCACCACCTTCGATTGAAAGACGTTTTCCCCCGCATGCCAATATTTCAATTCAAAACTCGGTACATTAACCACAATGGATGTATTACTGGTTGGCCATAAACGCATTCGCTCAGCATTCAAGGCAATCAGACCCAAACGTTCTTCAACGGAGAGATTAAGCCATTTTAATGTCTGCGGACCAATCACACCGTCAGCGGTTAGTCCATGTAACTGCTGAAAATGCTTTATGGGTTCGATTAATGAATTATCGTACCAAGAGACATCATCACGAATCACTGTGACATCAATATTGACCAGAGCTAAACGCTGGATCAAGGTAGGACGGTCGTCCAACTTATCGCCCGGCAGTTTCAAACCCGCTTGTCGATAAAGCGGTAATGGTGTCGCTTTGAGCGCAGATAAAAAACCGTGAGCATAAACCAATTGATGATAAGCGGGATCTTGTGGTGCATGCTGCAACACTAAATCAGCCATCGCTGGCGTGCCAGCGGCAACAGACAGAGCTAACCGTGAAGATGCACTCGGCAAAGGCAAAACGTGGTTAAGTTTACCGTTAAAAAACCAATCAATCCCTTGTTGAGTGGCTAATTGAGCATAACTAAGATAGCCGATAATGGTGTCTGTCGCTAAAACATCATATTGAACCCATGCCTGTTGTTCACTCAAGGCTCGTAATTGCTTATAGCGTTTTGAAAATAACGGACTAATATTCGCTTGATGGATCAGCACAAGTTGCTGCTCAAAATAGACTCGACTCAACTCATCTCGCCAAATTAATTGATACTGATTACGCTGATAGAGTTTCTCGACTTGTTGAGGATAATGTAACGCATACTCACTTGGTCCTTTGAGATCAGAAAGTTGAACCACTGGCGTATTGGCAAAAAGTGGCAAACTAATCCAAAGCAAAACAATGGCCATCAATGAGTAACGCTTCATGTTTTTAGTGCTCCCTTGGCTAACCGGTTGCATTGGTTAATTTAGGATAGGTGAGCATAGACGATACCCATCACTAAACCGTCCAACCGATGCTGGAGTAAGTATGGCAAATATTCCCCGCTTTACCCACTCTTTATCCAAATTGATCTCGACGGCTAAGCGAAACGTTCATCGGCTGCTCTTGAGCAAGTAGCGCGTTATCTTGATAGGCTATCGACAGGAAAAATCTGCAACGTACAAACGACAAACCCCATCATTTCAAATCAAGAAATGATGGGGTTTGGGCATAAAATTTTAATGAGCAGTCATAGAAAATATCACGTAGATGACGCCGATGGAGAAACACACATCGATATCGCAGAGACTTCTACATTGAAAAAGATAACCGCTTATAACTTCAAATGATGTTTACCATGTGAGACTTTCGCTTTTAAATAGTCTTCATTACCATTTTTAATGTGTGCAGCTGTATTAACGACACTGATAATTTCAATACCGTGCTCTTGTAATTCTCTTATTTTCTTAGGGTTATTCGTTACTAAACGAATCTTAGTCACCCCAAGTGCTTTTAGCATTTGCGCAGCTTCGGTAAAATCGCGCAAATCATCACCAAAGCCAAGATGATTATTGGCTTGATATGTATCCATGCCTTGGCTTTGTAAGCGATAAGCATCAATCTTATTATACAAGCCGATTCCACGACCTTCTTGACGCAAATAGAGAATGATACCGCCATATTCGCCCATCTTAGTAATGGTCTCTTCAAGTTGCTCCCCACAGTCACACCTTGAAGAATGGAAAACATCGCCAGTTAGACACTCAGAATGCATTCTAACTAATGGAATAGGTTGTGTTTTATCTGCCGCTTGAAAGATAACGGCTACGTGTTCTTTATCCGATTGTAAACCTCGGAATGAAAGAATCTCAGCATCAATATTACTTTTCAAGCCAACTTTAAAGTCGACTCTGGCTCTCACTTCCGCCATATCTTTACTCACTTGAATTCGTTCTGACTGCACGCTAGTTATGGTATGCATAAGGTTACTCTTATCTGATGATTTTTACTATGGAGACTAATACCCCATTTTTCAACGAAAAGATCACAATAAGCTCAAATTGTTATATTATAACAATTCGTTAAGATCGCAACAAAAGAGTGAAGAGCTTATACCCAAACGACTTGAAGTTGTAGATAGGCGGCAAGTGAGTGAATCCCCATGAGCATAGGCAAACGATGTGATTGGGATGAACGAACGTAGCTAACACCGCTGCAGCTTCAAGTCGGAAG
>NZ_WXWK01000101.1:0-9837 GCF_009904835.1 Vibrio sp. V33_P6A3T137
TCGTTGGATAATAAGTGCACAAGGGAGTTGTGTTTGGTGCCAATCCAATCCACCCAATGTAAGGTAGCTTATTCATGTTTTTAAAAAATATGTCGATTAGCAAAAAATTAGCCAGCGGATTTGGGCTCATTGCTCTTATCAACATTTTATTTGCTTGGTTTTTACATACAGAACACCGTGAGATTAAAAATCAACTCATTAACTTTACCGAAGACACCTTCCCCGCTTTTGAAGCGGTCGATAATATTGGTGATAAACTGTCTTATTGGCGTCGCACTCAATTTGCTTCATTACTTTCTAGCGATCGCAGCGATATTACCAATCGACTCAATCAAAGCCGTCAATTTCAACAAGAAATCGAGGCGGAGTTAAAGAAATACGGGCAAGATATTTGGCCCGGTGAAGAAGAACGTATCTTTAGTCAACTGATGCGTCATTGGCAAAGCTACAATCAAACCATGGTTGAATTCAATCAGGCATTAGCAGCCAACGAGCAGATTAAAGCCTTGGATATTTTAAACCGTTCTAATCAAGATTTTCGTCAAATTGAAGCCAATATAGAAAAACTCGGCGCTATCCTTAGTCAGGCTATGGACGGCAATAAAGACTACATCCTTAAAGCCGTCAATCGGATTGATGTGAGTTCGAGTATCATCAATATCGCGATCTTAGTTATTATGGCGCTGGTTACCTATTTTATAACGCAGATCATTTGCGGGCCATTAAAGTTAGTGGTCGCACAATCGAATGCGATTGCCAAAGGTGATTTATCACAAAAACTCAATCGACAAGCGATTGGCAATGACGAGCTCGGTGAGTTGGCCGATGCCTCGATGGTTATGCAAGACAATCTTCGTCAATTAATTGAAGAGACCATTTCAGCAGTGACCCAACTGAGCAGCGCAGTAGAAGAAATGTCACAAATTTCCTCTCAAGCAGCTCAGGGTATGCAAGAGCAGCAAGATCAAATCACACAAGTGGCAACGGCCATGAGTGAGATGAAGGCGGCTGTCGCTGATGTTGCCAGTAATACCGAAAACTCGGCGCAAGAAATTGATACCACCAATAAACAAGTTCAAGAAGGCGCGCGCGACAATAAACTGATGGTTAACGCTATCGGCCAAGTCGCAGAAATCATTACTCAAACGGGTCAAACGGTTTCTGAACTTGAACAACAATCCAATCAAATCAATATGATTGTCGATGTTATTCGTGGTATTGCCGATCAAACCAACTTACTTGCACTCAATGCAGCCATTGAAGCGGCCCGCGCTGGTGAATCTGGTCGAGGCTTTGCCGTGGTGGCCGATGAGGTTCGAACTCTTGCCGGACGTACACAAGATTCGACGGGTGAAATTACCTCTATTATCGAAAAACTGCAAAACATGGCCAAACAGGCCAAAGAAGGTACTGATCGCTCATGTTCAAGTATTGATAACTGCGTTGAGCAAGGTAACCATTCACAACAACTCATGCACTCTATCGAGCAATCTATTGCTCAAGTGGCCGATATGGGGGCGCAAATTGCCAGCGCTTGTAGCCAACAAGACTCGGTGGCCGATGAGTTAACGCGTAATATAGAAAATATTCACCACGCCTCTCAAGAAGTGGCTCAAGGTGCCAATCAAACTGCACAAGCGTGTACCGAATTGGCGCAACTGTCGGTGTCATTACAAAATTCGATGATGCGTTTCAAACTTCAGTAAAATACGTTATTCTAACAACCGTTTAGAATACTCTATAAAACGCCTACTCTCTAAACAGACAGTAGGCGTTTGTGTTGTTGGGGCGTCGTTTATCTTCGCGGACTTCCCTTCCGTTTGTTTTTTCAAACGCCCATCACAGATTAAACGCCTATTCTAACGCCTTATCAAAACACTCTGAAATTCTCGCTATACTGATTGTCATATGAAGTTAAGCGAAATTCGATTTTTAAATTTTATGCCCCCCGATTTGGAGACATTATGCATTTTAAAGCTACGCTACTTTCTATCGCTTTGGCGAGCACCTTACCTTCTTTTCTCAGCCATTCTGCTCCATTAGCGCTTGATACTACCGTCCCTTCTGCTGAGCAAATCGCGCAATCCAATGCTTGGCTCGAAATCAACCTAGGTCAATTTAAAACCAACATTGAACTATTTAAATCACACATTAACCCAAGCAGTAAAATTTGTGCAGTGATGAAAGCTGATGCTTACGGTAATGGCATCCGTGGTTTAATGCCGACGATCATCGAACAAGGCATTCCTTGTGTCGCCATCACCAGTAATGCTGAAGCCCGCGCGGTACGCGAAAGTGGCTTTCAAGGTCAACTGATGCGTGTTCGTTCTGCAACCATCACTGAAATTGCCGCCGTCGCCGAGCTGAACATTGAAGAGTTGATCGGCACCAAACAACAAGCGATGGATCTTGCTCAATTAGGTCAGCGTTTAGGTACGCCTATCAAAGCGCATTTAGCGTTAAATGATGGTGGTATGGGCCGTAATGGCGTTGATATGAGCCATGAAAAAGGGAAACAGGAAGCGCTCAGCATTACTCAGCAAAAAGGCTTACAAATTGTTGGGATCATGACACATTTCCCCAATTATAATCCGGATGATATTCGTGCCAAATTAGCCACCTTTAACCAACATGCTAATTGGCTGGTTGAGCAAGGGCCATTGAAACGCGAAGAGGTTCAGTTTCACGTTGCTAACTCATATACTGCGCTCAATGTACCCGAAGCTCAATTGGACATGGTTCGCCCTGGTGGCGTGTTGTATGGCGATTTACCAACCAATCCAGAATACCTCCCTATTGTCTCATTTAAAACTCGCATCGCGTCACTGCATCACCTACCAAAAGGCAAAACCGTAGGTTATGACAGCACTCATATCACCGACAGTGACACCGTATTGGCCAATTTGCCAGTGGGTTATTCTGATGGCTATCCACGAAAAATGGGCAATAAAGCGCAAGTGCTGATCAATGGTCAGTGGGCAAACGTAGTCGGAGTGACCTCAATGAATACCACCATGGTTGACGTCTCTACTATTAAAGGCGTTAAACCTGGACAAGAGGTAGTACTGTTTGGATCTCAAGGCAAAAAACAAATCAGTGTCGACGATATTGAAACGCATAGCGATCTTATCTTCCCTGAGCTTTACACCATATGGGGCACGGCTAATCCGCGTTTTTACGTTAAGTAGTGGAGTTAAACCTACTCGTCTACCTGTCAGGCCAGTGAGTCTTTGAGGCGTTGATCCTTTTCTAGATTCACTCAACTACCAGTCCCCTTATTTCTATCGATAAGGGGACGATTACGCTCAGCGACCATGATGAAACTTACCAACAAATGTTGTTTAGGCGTTTGTAGCAAAAGAAAATTCATATCCTGTTACCATTGCCATTTGTTTTATTTCAGGCAGAATAACCCTTCTTTAGGCTGACCTCGATCGCCTCACGCTATCCTGGCGAATTCCAGCAATAACGGACTGTCTGTCCAATATATCGCTGGGAACCTTTTAGATTACCCACTTCAAGTAAAAGAGTATATGACCCAGAAATCACCCGTTCTTTTTGCGGTAGGTTGCCTACTGATCGCAATGATGGCTATACAATCAGGCTCCTCAATCGCTAAACAACTGTTTCCTATCGTCGGTCCTGGTGGAACGGTTGCCCTGCGCGTGAGTATCTCTGCTTGTATTTTATTGCTCATTTTTCGCCCGTGGCGATTATCGTTAAGCCTTGCGCAGTGGCGAGCGATGATCATCTACGGGGCAAGTTTAGGCGGAATGCAGATCTTATTTTACTTTGCCATCGAACGTATTCCATTAGGGATTGGTGTCGCTTTAGAATTTACCGGCCCACTACTCCTCGCGCTATTTTCTTCAAAACGTAAGCTCGATTTGGTTTGGGTTGCTTTGGCGATATCTGGTATGGCGTTGTTACTGCCCGATATGCGGGGAGTTGATGCCCTCGATCCCATTGGAGTTGCGCTCGCATTGGCTGCTGGCGGTTGCTGGGCTGGGTATATTTGGTTTGGGCAACGAGCTGGTACGGTTGGTTCCGGTGGCATGACAGTCGCTATCGGTATGACCGTCGCGGCGCTGTTTATTTTCCCGATTGGCGCTTATAGCGCATCATCCACGATCTTTACTTGGTCAATACTACCGATGGCGATTACCGTCGCGATTCTGTCTAGTGCATTGCCTTACAGTTTGGAAATGATGGCGTTAAACCGCCTATCTACCCAGCATTTCAGTGTACTAATGAGTCTAGAACCCGCCGTCGCCGCCATGGCAGGATTTATGATTTTAGATGAAAGATTAGCGCTGTCACAATGGTTCGCTATCGGTATGATCATCAGTGCATCAATGGGCAGCACCTTAAGTGCTCAACGTAGGAAGACTGTCACTTCGTAACCTCTCAACAAAGAGAGAGTGTATTTATTTTGTTAATACACTCTCCCCTTTTTTGAAACTCAAAACGAACTCAACAGAGTCTACAAACGCTGACCAATTTTTACTGAGCCGTTGGTTTGAAACCATAATGCTTGCGCACGACGGCGGCCTATTAAAATCGGACCATCGTCGTAGAATAAAAAGTTCTTCCAATGGTTTTTAAACACCGACCATTTGGTTTCAATCACATTGTATTTCTCATAACAAAAATAAACCGTTACATCATCTTGCCAATCAATGTGTTCCAGTATCGCTGCTGGTAAAGCAAGATCATCACTTTCCCATGCTTCCATCCATGAGATGTCTTGCTGCCAACTCGCAGCTTTCTTGGGCCAGTCTTGCGAGCTAAAACGCTCAGCATCTGGACTTTGCGCACTGATGTTTTCTTTCCAAAACTGAGCTGAGCGTGACGGGCTCATCGGTTTTATCTGTGCTTGATCACTCTCGGACACGGGCATTGATTGATGCGTGAAAATCCATTTTCTTGAATACTGTTCCAAAGGCAAATACGACATGAGATGTCCTTAGACGTTAAACCAGCGCATGCTGGTAATAAATAAAATGAGATACCTAAATAAACGGCGAATGAAAAGTGACTTATCGATTGATTGAAGTACTGGCTTGCCAGTTTGGATTAATCAACGAAACCAGCACATGATCCTGCCATTGACCATTAATTAATAAATAATCTTTGGCTAACCCTTCTCGGATAAAGCCAACTCGCTCAAGTACCGCAGCACTGCGATGATTCGTTGGCATATAAGCCGCCATAATACGATGCATATTTTGTTGTTTAAACAAAGATTCACAGGCCATATGAAGTGCCCGAGTCATAATATAACGCCCTTGGGCAGACTCGGCTAACGAGTAGCCAACGTGACAAGCATAAAAGGGAAAACGCGTGACGTTACTGAACGAAATCGTGCCAACAATTTGTTGACTATTCACCTCAATGATTAAGCAATAGTATCCGAGAGCTAAACGATGCAACTCTTCCAGTTTGATTAATCTCTGCTGCCAACCGGTAACTTCAAAAAAGGCCGCTTCGCGTTGAGGTTCCCACGGTTTTAAATAATCACGATTAGTCACAAAATAATCAGCCAGTGCTTCAGCATCCGCTAATTGAGCACTGCGTACAAGAATCTCCCCATCACTGACCAACATCGCTGCTGTTCCCTTAGTCATTAACGTTTCCTAATCCCATAATCACGTAACTTATTGGCTATTGAGGTATGTGAAACATTCAAACGTTTAGCGAGTTTTCGACTGGATGGAAACGACTGGTAAAGCTTGTCTAAAATTTGTGATTCATAGTCTTTCATAATGTCATCAAGCGAGCCATCAAGGTTTACCGTCGATAAGCTCAAGCCGCTACTGTCTACCGCTGGCAAATGGAAATAATCGACCTGCAATTGTTCGCCATCCATTTCTGTCAACGCACGCAACACCATATTATCTAACTGGCGTATGTTACCTGGCCATGGATATTGCATTAACTGATCCACTAAACCTTCGGCGTATTGCGGCTTCACCATGCCTAATTTATGGCTGTGTTTGGTTACAAAGAGCTCCAAAAGCGGTTGAATATCGCTAGGACGCTCGCGTAGTGCTGGAATACGCAAGGTTAATACATTCAGTCGATAGAAAAGATCTTCCCGGAACGTGCCTGAATCAGCCAATTCGGCCAAATTATGACGAGTAGAGGCAATCACGCGGACATCGATATGAATTTCATGTTCTTCACCAACTCGACGAAAGGTTCCGTCTTGTAAGAAGCGCAACAATTTGATCTGTAGATGAGGGCTCATTTCGCCAATTTCATCTAAAAATACCGTGCCACCGTTCGCTTGTTCAAAAATCCCTTTATGCCCTTGTTGATGATTAAAAGAGCCCGGAGCATGCCCAAAAAGCTCCGTTTCTGCGACATCATCCGGCATAGAGGCACAGCTTAACACTAAAAAGGGAGCAGTAGAGCGGTGAGAACGGTGATGACAAGCTCGAGCGAGCATCTCTTTTCCGGTCCCCGTTTCACCTTCAATTAATAACGGCTGATCGAGCATAGCTAATTTTTTAGCATGATTTATCAATGCCTTATGGCGATTGGATACACCAACAAAATGCTCAAAACCTAGTGAATTGTGTATCGATAATCGATCGTGGCCGTGTACTGTGGTGACCTTAGAACGTAAGATCATCATCGAGCTCGCTAACGTGGCATCATGAGCTGAATTACCAATATAAACTGGCATTAGCTCCATGGTATAGTCTAGCCCGTCAATCACAACCGCTTCACGAATCGGCGCTTTACTGCCATCGACCCAACGTGAAAAATTAAACAGCGGTAACACTTGAGAAATGGGCGTTCCGATCACTTCCTCACTGGGCTTATTCAAGAGTGCTAAGGCACTTTGATTGGCCATATCGACAAAGCCTTTTAGATCAATCGCTAAGACGGCATCGGGTAGATTATTGAGCAAGGAAATCAGTTCAGTATTATGACGTTCCATCGGCATAAACTGAATTTTACGAACATCTTTGACGCCAGAAATACGGCGAATTTCCGCCATTAATTCACTAAAAGTATCAAAATCAATATCTGGGCAATTAAGATAAATAATGCCTATCACATCAATTTCGATACCTCGCAAATCGATTTTTTTTGAAGCGAGGATCTCAAGAAGCTCTCGGGTTAAGCCGAGTCTATCTTCACAAATGACTTCTAGACGCACTGAATGTTATCCTAAGCAGAAAGTGTCACGAAAAGTTGACAGTAGTTTCTATCAACCTCAGCACAGCGTCAAGTGATTCTCGTTAAATCCTCTGGCTTGCCCCAATACTTTCTGTAACCAAGCCAACAATGCGCTTCATAAAGCGAATTATTGGCTTACCAAAGCAGTAATTTTTGCCACGATTTGTTTACGTATTGCACTCAACTTAACCACTCGATTCTTTTGCCACGGTAATGGCCTAAGTAGCGAAATGGCTTTTAGACCTAAACGAGCGGTCAGTAGCCCAACTCCGAGTCCTTGACCTGCACGAGCAGAGAGTTTTTTAGTCAGATCCATCGATAACAGATCCATGCTAGCATCAATGGCCAATTCACTCGCTCCTGCGACCGCCATGTTGACTAATACGGCTTTAAATAGCCGTAAACGAGACCAATAACCAAGCTCAATGCCATACACGTCTGCTAAACGATCAATCATCGTAAAATTACGCCAAGCGATCAATAACATATCCACTAAGGCTAAAGGACTGATCGCCACCAATACGGCGGCTTCAGTAGCATAGCGTGAGACGATTTGAGTGGCCTGTTTATCTTGTTCATTGACCACCATCGCATCATATAACTCGATGATTTCAGCATCGCTGTGGCTATTATCAATACTCTTCAACCAACGTTGATAAGCACTACTATGCAAGTTAGTGTGACTTTTATTGGCTAGCATCGTACAAAAAGCTTGTCCTTGCCCTAGCCCATCTTGCTGGATCAATTGCTCGGCTTGCTCTTGCACAGAAAAATGCTGACGTAAGCGACGCAGTGTCCACAGCTCCTTCCCTAAACGCCCAATACCCAAGCTCGCTAAGAGCGTCAACAAAATAACCCAAGCCAGATCAAGCCAGTTAGCCGATTGGATCGCGGTATAAATACTCTCTATTGCTTGCCAACCGAGTAAGGTAGAAAAAGCAATCAATAGACTCACTACCATCCATTTTTTCTTCCGCTTAGGACGAATGACTTGTTCAAGCTGGCTCTCTAATTCGGTTTCCGGCGCTATGCTTGACTCGGTAATAAACCGCTGCTGATCATTAAAGGTCGCAGATGCAGCGATGACTGGTTCAGGCTCGGTTTGCTTGAGTGGTTGATTAAAAATTTGCTGATTTTTTAAATCCGTCATGTCAATTTATCCCCAATCAAGATCTCTAATGCTTTATCCATCCGAATGTGCTGACAAGGTTGATCGTCGAGACTCGGCATAGGACGAAAAGCAATAAACTTAAACTGATGATGCTGCCAATAGTCAGGATGAGGCAGTTTTTTCGGGACATCTCCGGGGTATAGAGTGATCGGTTGCCCTTGTACATCGATCCCTTGAATAGCCGAAATTTTTTGATGATGACTCTCAACATAGCCCGATTGAGTCGCTCGAATCGACGCAAGACTGATACAACGCATCTCAATATTTTCGTAAGCGGCATGTTGCCAAGCCGGATGAATCATCTGCTGCAGCAATGACACCATATTCGGATGCTGATCAGGCGTCACATGATCGGCTTTGGTGGCCGCAAAAAGCACTTTATCAATCTTCGGTGAAAATAAACGGCTGAGTAAGCCACTGCGACCATAACGAAAACTGTGCATAATCTGTTCTAGTGCACAACGCATATCCAAAAACGCTTCATGACCAGCATTTAAAGGCGATAAACAATCGACCAAAACAATTTGCCGATCAAACGTAGCAAAGTGTTGTTTATAAAACGCCTTAACGACCTTATTTTGATACTCTTGATAGCGCGAGAGCAGTAATCCTAACATCGAGTTTTTTGCAGGTTTATTTTGTGGATCAACATGACGACAAGGAAAAAACTGCAACACCGGCGCTCCCGCAAGTTCTCCTGGTAATACAAAACGTCCCGGTTGAACCCAATGCAAACCATGCAACTTGCATTGATGAAGATAATCAGTATAAAGCGCAGCAATCTCGGCCAATTGCGCTTCATTCGCTTCTTGTTCAAGATCAAGCTTATCTATCGCGTTTAACCAAGGTTTCGCTAACTCTGCACGTTGACCATGTAACGCATTAAACTGCTGAGCCGACCAAGTATAAAAATCCAAATTTAACAGTGGTAAATCCAACAACCATTCGCCAGGGTAATCAATAATATCCAGATACAAGGTTGCCGTGCTGCCCAGTAATTTTTTACTGCGTTTATGCGGGCGATATTTAATCGCTAAACGAATTTCACTGACATCGCGGGTAGGTACTGGCCAGTTTGGCGGATCAGCATGAAGCTGCTCCATCGCCTGATCGTAACTGAAACGAGGCACCATAAGATTACGTTGTGGGATACGCTTAGCACCAATAATCCGTTTATCACGCGCCGCGGCTAACAAAGGTAACTGATCATGCGTGGCCGTATGCAGCAGTTGATTCACTAACGAACTAATGAACGCAGTTTTACCTGCTCGCGATAAACCAGTGACCGCAAGACGAACATGGGCGTCTAAACCTCGGTGCAGAAGTGCACTCATCTCTTGACTGATTCGCTGCATAGCTTGTGGGTTTCCTCAGTAAATGTTGCCATTTTAGATCAAGATAATTAATCGTCTTCAATCAGTTTGTAAATGACAAATAAGCTTATTTGTAGCAAAACAAACAGAACACAACTAGTA
>NZ_WXWK01000143.1:0-9672 GCF_009904835.1 Vibrio sp. V33_P6A3T137
GAATTGGAAAAATAGCTATTGTATCGCCATTAATGATGATTTTTGAACAGGATCGCAAAGTCATATTTCAACCGAAAAAAAGACGATAAAAAAATGGTGTTTTTCTGAAAATGAGCGATAGTTAAGGCGTAAGGCAAACCGAGTATTTCAACAGGAGGAAACGCAAGCCTTACCTACAATTTGGATGGATTCAACCTACAATTCAAATAGCCTCGATTATGATCAGGTTGCAACTATAGCCTTCCTGATTCGCACAACTCACGATTGAGTTCCGAGGATTAAGGCGCGCTCATACAGTGCGCCTTTCGCTGTTTAGGCGCTTCTCCTCAGCTCGTTTCAGTCTACACCTCTTTGTTTTTTGTATATACTCCGCGAAAAGGAGTACCACGATGACAAAAAAAGTACCGACCAATATTATTACTGGCTTTCTTGGCGTTGGTAAAACGACCACGATTTTAAACTTATTGAAGCATAAACCGGCGGATGAAAAGTGGGCGGTGCTGGTTAATGAGTTTGGTGAGATAGGTATTGATGGCGCGATAATGTCCGAACAAGGGGCATTAATTAAAGAAGTCCCGGGGGGGTGTATGTGCTGTACGGCGGGTGTACCGATGTCTGTGGGGATTAATACCCTGTTAAGGCAGAAGCCCGATCGTTTATTGATCGAACCGACAGGCTTAGGGCACCCCAAGCAAGTTATCGCCACTTTAACCTCTGCCCAATATCAGCCTTATGTTGACCTCAAAGCGACCATTGCACTGGTTGACCCTCGTCATTTAAGTAATGATAAATATTTGATGAATCAAAACTTTAATGATCAATTAGCCAGTGCTGATGTGATTGTTGCCAATAAAGTTGACCAAGCAACGCCAACAGATGTTGAGATGTTCCAGACTTGGTTCGCCAGACAGCAACCAGCGAAAGCGGCTTATCAGTTAGTCAGTCAGGGCAATTTATCGCTCTCGATGCTTGATATGGAGCGTAGTGCGGAAAGTGCATCAAGCCATATCGAAGCTCATCACCATCATCATGCGCAATTAGAGCCACAGTTTGCTTTAGCCCCGGGACAAGCATTTCTACGTAAAGAAAATCGTGGTCAAGGCTACTACAGTTGTGGCTGGTTATTTGGTGCAGAATATCAGTTTGATTTTGATGAGCTGTTTTCGATGCTTAGCGCCTTAACCGCTGAACGGGTCAAAGGGGTTTTGAACACGACCAAAGGCTGTTATGCCTTTAATGCCAATAACGGGGTGTTATCGGTTAACGAGTTAACCCTACAAGGCTTTGAATCTCGTTTAGAAGTCATTGATTCACAATTGATGCCATGGGATCAGTTGGAGTCAATTTTATTGACCTTAGCCAACATCAAATGATGATTGATTCAGAAAGATAAGAAGGCCGTTTCTCAGCCTTCTTATCTTCTCTCTAGAGTAGTGAGTTTCAGCGTCATTCGCTTTGATGAACAGGCTTATCCGATAACACTTTACCATCCTTAATAGTAATGATCCGCCGAGTGCGCTGCGCCAGTGCTACATCATGAGTGACAATAATTAATGTTCGACCTGCTTGATGAAGCTGATTGAATAGCGTTTCGATCTCAGCACCCGATTTGGAATCCAGTGCCCCCGTGGGTTCATCGGCCAAAATGATTTGCGGATCATTGACCAACGCACGGGCAATGGCCACTCGCTGCTTTTGACCACCAGAGAGCTGATTCGGCTTATGATAACGACGATCGCCGAGGCCAACGCTGTCTAATAAATGCTCGGCACGCTGACGCCTCTCTTTTAGCGTTGTGCCGCTATACACCAGCGGCAGGGCGACATTATCAATCGCATTCGCATAATCAAGTAAATTAAAACTTTGAAAAACAAAACCAATTTTTTGATTTCTTATCTTGGCTAACTGGTGATTGGTTAACGATGATACCCGTTTATCTTCCAGTATATAGTCACCGCTGGTTGGTGTATCTAAACAGCCGAGAACATTCATCAGGGTTGATTTTCCTGAACCTGATGGACCAAGAATAGCAAGGTATTCGCCTTTATCGATATTCAATGAGACATTATCCAGCGCTTTGACTTGTTCTTCACCACTTCGGTAATGTTTACAGATATTGGCGAGTTGCACGAGAGGAGATTGATCATTCACTTTGTAATGCCTCTAATGGAGTGATGTTTGCTGCGCGATTAGCGGGAAACCAAGCCGCAACGACGCCGATGATGACTAATGCCGTCATCACCAAAAATAGAATGGGCCACGACAGCTCTGGCTGGGGTTTTCCCAGCTGTTCATAAAGAAAGTTACCTTGTAGTGGCAGGTGTTGGACTAAGCGTATAAGGCCGTAGGTGAAACTCAGTCCGACGATACCGCCCATCCCCATTGTTAGTATGGATTGAACTAAGTAATGAAGACGAATGTTGGCGCTGGTGGCGCCAACCGCCATTCTCACGCCAATATCTCGTGTAGCGCGTTTGACGGTCGCATACATCACATTGGCGATGCCAATGCCCGCGACACTCAGAGTAACAAGACCAATCACACCTAAAAAACTTTGCAGACCGAGTAAAAAGCGTTGCATACTTTTTTGTCTGAGTAGCATATCTTGGCTTTGAATTAACTGCTCATCACTCGGATCGGCAGAATATTTTCTGGCTAACACTTGTTTGATCACTTGAGCTAACTGTTCACGATCCGCTTGCGCAATGGGCTTGACGTTAATTGCAGCAATCGGTTGGTTGGGATGAAAACGTTGCCAAGTGCTCAAAGGGACAAACAATGCATAATCAATTGGTAGGCCTTGCTCTATCAGTGAAGCGTTGGATTTTATTACACCAATCACGGTAAAATCTTCATCACCGACTTTAACGATTTTGCCGACTGGATTGATGGTTAACACGGGCGACTGCAAAAAATCCTCGTCGCTCTCTTGATTGAATAGCTGGCTTGCAGTGGTATAACCCAGCACGATGACTTTACGTTGTTGCTGATTATCTAATTGATTAAACCAGCGTCCCCCGGGTATCATTTCTATTCCTGTCAGTTGAGCATAATCAGGACTAACCGCATACGGGGTTTGCCAACTGCTATTTTCCTGATAACGGACGGTTTTATCCCACACGGCGCTAATCTCAGCCTGTTGCACGCTCGGTAATGCACGAACCACATCGACATCTTGCGCTTGTAAGGATAAAGCTTGCCCAGTAAAGAAACGACCACTGTTGATACTAGCGTAGCCTGGTGTGATATAAATCAGTTGACCATTGCCGCTTTGCGAAGCACGGCTTAAGCCTTGTCTTAAGCCTTCACCGCTCGCTAACATCATACTGATGCATAGCGTACCCCAAGCAACAGCAAGAACGGTTAATAAAAGACGCTGTTTTTCTGCCAGCATTTCCTGAATAATTTGTCTGATTGGCAGCATGCTATCCTCTCGCACTTAAAGCTAAAACTGGCGTTAAATGTGCAGCACGGCGAGCTGGAAAATAAGCGGCACATAACGCTAGACAGGCGGTGATAAGGAGCGATCCAACGATCGAAGCACTGGTGATGATCGGCGTACCCAACCAGTCAGGTAAACCAAGCTGATTCAGCGTGGCAATGGCCAAATACGAGAGCCCAACACCTATCGCGCAGCCGAGGGTAACCAATAACGTGCCTTCGAGTATAAATTGCCAGAGGATAATTTTTGGTGTCGCGCCAACGGCCAGTCGCACGCCAATCTCTCGCGTTCGCTCGGTTACCGACAAAAACATAATATTGGCAACCCCCAAAGCGCCGACAGCGAGGGTCATCATCCCGCTGGCACCTAAAAATAGCTGAATACCGCGAAACAGGGCATTAATAAACTGAGCACCACTGCTGAAGTCTGGCAAATAAACCGCTTCGCTGTCGGTTGGGTCATAATGCTGTTGCTTGGCAAAAAACGTTTGTATGGCATGACGCAAAGCTACGCCGGGAATATCCGCTTTGGGTTTTACTAACAAAGAATAGGGGTTACTTTGCCATAAATCAGTAAAGGTGGTGCTGGGAATCATTAGTTGATTGCTCTCATTATTTAACGACACTCCACCTTCTTTTTGCTCAGTGATACCAATAATAAAAAAGGGTACGCCATTCACCTTAACGCTATCGCCTAGCGCCAATTGACCGACTTGGGCTAATTGCCAACCGATGATCGCTACTCTCGCATGATTGAATACATCATTAGGGGTTATCGCACGTGAAGCTGGACGTAAGGTTAGGCTTTGTAAAGCAAAATAATGCTGATCAACTCCAGCGACATAACCTGGTAGTGAGCGTCCTTGAGCGTTGGTAACCGTAGCATCCCATTTTCCGTACATCACCGAAAGTTGTTCTATCGCTGGTTGTTTGGCTAAGGCATGCATTTGCTCCTTAGAGATCCGGATCGGTCGTTTGGCTGGAAGCCCTTGCCATGGCTTAGCGGTTTGACCGGGAAAAGCCATCTGAGTATCACTCATCAGTAACGCAAAGGATTGAGTATTCACTCGATAAAAACCTTCACCTAAAGCGACCAAAACCAGTACCGACAGCATTCCCCAGACAATGGCAATAATGGCTAATGTGCTGCGTAAGCGGTGAGCCAATAAGGTTTGGGTAACTTGCAGAAATAGAGTGTTCATTACTGCAGCACTCGTGCGATTAACGCGATATTCTCATCATCCAATTTGCCCACTGTTTTTAGTAAAGCAATACGATGATACCAGTAGTCGTACAGACGGGTTTGTAAGGTATGTTTGCTATTAAACAGCGCATTATGAGCGGTGATCACCTCAGAGGCTTCTGTCATGCCAGCGTTATAGACCGCTTGTTTACTGTCCAGCGCGGTTTGTCGCGCCAGCACTTGTTGCTGGGCAATTTCAATCCGTTGCCATTCCAATTGCAGTTGATGAAAGCGAGTTTGAATTTCTTGTTGAATGTCAATCTCGATTTTTTTCACCGCTTGCTTGTTGTTTAAGATAGTGAGTTGAGCGCGATCCACACTAGAACGTGTCGCTCCATTTAAATCGATAGGCACGCTGAGCGTCAGCCCTGCATTCAAATCACCATCACGACCTTGATCAGTACTTTGATAGGACACGCTACCTGATAGCGTCGGGTAATATTTGGCTTTAGCGGCGTCATGTGCAAATTGAGCCGCAGTTAACTCTTGTATGCTGGCTAACAAGGTCGGACTGTTGTCTTTGGCAAGCTTAATCCATTGTTGTTCAGTCGCAAAAGGTAAAGTGGGCTGCTCTGATACCTGCGTATTGATTTCATTGATTTTATCAACTGGCTGATTAATGAGTGCCGTTAACGCATATTGTTTGCTAGCAAGAGCTGATTGTGCGGCGAGTAAAGCTGCTTGCTCATCAACATGGTTAGCGCGCATATCTTCTAACTCTGTGGCGCGAATTTTACCGGCCAGATAGCGTTGCTCGGTCACATGCAGTAACTGTGCGCCTTCTCGCCATTTCTCTTGAGCAAGAGTGAGATCACCTTGGGCGCTGGCCAATTCAAGATAAGCGGTTAGTAGACGTGCGGCCAGGCTATTGTATTCCGCTTTTGCCCGCAGTTGCGCAGCAACATAGTGAGCTTGAGATTGATCAAGCGCAGACCAAGCAGAGCTATCCCAAAGGGTTTGACTTAATGTGGCGCCATAACCCCTTTGGTTGTCACCATCTTGGTTCCAACTGGTTTGCGCCGTGATATTCAGCGATGGGCGTAATACGCTAGTGGCAGTGGCAACGTCAGTTTGACTAATTTGTGATTGGATTTGCGCCTGCATGTAGGTTGGATCAGCGGTTTTTGCCGCTTGCCAAGCTTGTTCTAACGTAATAGCAAAAGCGGGCTGACTGATCGCAAGCGCTAATAATCCATAACGGGTAAAATTGATCAAGGCATTAGTTGGCATAAGAATGACCCAGCATACTGTTATCAACAATCGTTTGTTGGTTTTCAAGTCCAGAGATAATTTGCACATTGATGCCATCGGATAACCCTAATGTTACCGGCTGTGCAGTGAATCCATATTCTGAATCATCAGCAATTAAGACTTCGGCTTGGTTACCTTGAAAGCGTAATGCGCGCTCCGGTACCGTCACCACATTTTCTACTTTCTCTAAGATGATATGAGCGGTGGCTGAAAAGCCGGAGCGAAGGGTGATATCCTCTGGAAAGTTGAGCTGGCTAATTTCGACTTCAAAGCCATTATCAAACCCCGTGTTATTGCTCGAACTGGTGTTATTGAGTTTTTCAGATTGCACAGCGACTTTGCTTAACACGCCCTCGATATTTAGGGTTGGAAAGGGGGCGAGTATCACAGTGACAGGCATGCCAACCGCGAGTTGTGCCGCATCGTGTTCACTGACGCTGCCTTTAAAAATCATATTCTTCATATCTGCAATCGACATCAGTTCGGTCGCGGCTTGGCTAGAGGCCGTAGAGATGATCGGCTCACCCACCTCTACTTTTAAATTTAAAATAGTGCCATCGATCGGAGCGGTAAGGGTTGAGGTTAATTTAGCATCACCAATTGAGGCCTCGCCGCTACGGATTAATTCTAAGTTTTGGCGTTTTTGTACCACATCGGCCAATTTTGATTTCAAATCGGCTTGAGCTTGAATGTAGTCGCCGTAGTTTTTAGGAATAATATTCTGTTTAACCAGACGCTCTAAATTGGTAACGTTTTGTTTTGCTGACTCTAAACTGGCTTCACTTTGCATTAACATCGTGGTTGCTTCGGTCAGTGCTTGCGGCGTTGGGTTAGGGGTGATTTTAATTAATGGTGTTCCCGCATTCACATGCGCACCAACATGGTGGAATATCTCACCAACAATACCTTCAATTTGCGATTTAATTGAGACTGAGTGAGCCGGAACGATTTGTCCCACAGCGATGGCTTGTTTTTCAATTTGGCCTAATTGTGCCGTTAAGGTCGGTAGTGATGCTTTGGGTTTTGATAAATGAGCGCTACCCCAGTAACCGCCAGCCATTAATACAATGGCGACTGCAATCCAGCGTTTGTTCATGTTAGGTTCCGTGAATGATATAAGAGCATGAATGTATGATGATAAATTGGTGATTAGGTTCCGCAGATAATTATTGGGCGGTTGTTTATTAAAGAGAGGTGTTCATCTCAGATTCCCGATAGCCTACTAATCATGATTGGATTTGTCACTCAGTGGTGTGTCTTGGAATGTACGTTTATGTATGGTGTACACAGGATGTTGAGAGTCGAAGTGTAGATGTATAAGAGGCAAGAACAAAAAAGTCACAACCTTAAGTGACGTTGTGACTTTTTAATGCAAGAAGTTCTGAAGTGAGTGTTAGCGCTTATTACGTAGATAACGTTTACGGCGTTCTTCTTTAATTTTCGCTTTTTCTTCCGTTTTACGGATTTCTTCTTGTTCGACTTCGATTAACTCATTAGGGATCATGTCTGGGCGTTCTAACGTAATTTTACCCAGCACCCCTTGGCGAAGTTCATGCAAGAGAATTTCCGATGCTTTATGCAAATCCACTCGCCCACCAGCGCGAAGAGCACCACGCTTTTGGCCAATGGCTTCCATCCATTCCACATCCGATTCAGGTGTGCCATCAACGTGATAGCGTGCAATAAGATTATCGGCATAATGTTTGGCAAGATACTCGACAGTATAAAAAGCCACATCCTCATATTCCATCGCGGTATCTTTAATCGCGCCAGTCGCAGCAAGACGAAATCCACTGTGAGGGTTTTCAACTTTAGGCCACAAAATACCAGGCGTATCAGACAGCACGACACCATTTTGTAAATTGATCCGTTGTTGACGACGTGTCACCGCCGGCTGGTTACCGGTTTGGGCTATCGCTCGACCAGCTAAGGTATTAATGATGGTCGATTTACCAACGTTGGGGATACCCATGATCATAGTGCGAACATTTTTGCCCACCTCTTCACGATGAGGGACCATCTTACGGCACAATTCTAAAATCCGATGGACTTCTTGAGGATTAGCGGTGGTGATGGCCATTGCTTTCACCCCTTGCTCTTGCTCTAAATGAGCAATCCACAACTCGGTCATTTCAGGATCGGCTAAATCACGCTTATTGAGTACTTTAATACAAGGTTTATCGCCGCGGAGCTGAGAAATCAGTGGGTTTTCACTACTATAAGGAATACGTGCATCGAGCACTTCGATAATCACATCAATTTGCGGAATTGCTTCTTCAATCTCTTTACGAGCCTTGTGCATGTGGCCCGGAAACCATTGAATTTTATTGTTAACCATTGGAAATATTTCTCTTGATATGGTTTTACTGGCGGAGGCTGATGAAGGTTAATCATGTGTGACGAGTATGCCTTCAGTTAGGATAACACATTCACTTTCCGCACAAGTATGTTCAGATGGGCTAATACTAACATTTAATTGATGATGCTGAAATCCTATCACGTTCAATGCGATGGCTAATGTCGTTGAGACAAAAAGACGCGGAGTGCTCTGTAACGGATAATTAACATCATAAAAACCATAAACACCATAAGCGGTATGGTAAAAAGTGTCCTTCCTCTCGTTAATTTACTTTATTGTCACTTAATGTAAACAAGTTGAAAACATTATAAGTTGTTTTAATTAACCATTGTTAGTAGAGCAACAATATAAGCCAGATTAAAAACTATAAAAAATAATTTACATTAAGTCAGACACAAGGATAGAA
Organism: Vibrio sp. V33_P6A3T137; assembly: GCF_009904835.1. NCBI lineage: Bacteria > Pseudomonadati > Pseudomonadota > Gammaproteobacteria > Vibrionales > Vibrionaceae > Vibrio > Vibrio sp. V33_P6A3T137. Next base: position 8,701 of record NZ_WXWK01000143.1, read on the forward strand.
CGATGAATAAAATAAAATATATCTCTGTAACATGGTTGATAATACTTAGCTCTTTATTAGGGGTATCCTCTGCTTTTGCGAAATCATATCCTCCAAGAACCATTAATATGGTTGCTCCAGCGGGTGCGGGTGGAGGATGGGATATTACGATTCGTACCGTAGCTAAGACATTAAAAGATGAGGGGATTATTAATGCGAATCTACCGGTGATTAATCGTCCCGGTGGCGGAGGTGCAGTAAATTTGGCTTATATGCAAAGTCAGAAAGGTAAAGGAGACTTAATTTCTGTTTATTCTCCTCCGATCTTACTGACTCATTTAGTCGGTTTAACACCATACAGTTATCAAGATACGACCCCTATTGCGCGCTTAATTACGGATTATGCCGCTTTTGTTGTGCCTAAAAATTCTCCTTATACCTCAATTAATCAGGTTATGGAGGCGCTAAAACAAGATCCTAAGTCTATTAAAATAGGTGGTACATCCGCTGCTGGCTCAATGGACCATATTCAATTTCTCTTAGTGGCGAAAGCTGCTGGGGTTAATAATTTAAAAAATATAGATTATATATCATTTCAAGACGGTGGAGTTGTTGCTCAGGTTTTAGGCGGACACATTGATTTGATCTCAACGGGGTTAGGCGATGTAGCTGGTTTAATACAAAGTGGTGAGTTGAGAGCATTAGCTCAAACTGCTAATAAACGAGTAGGTGAAGGGATGATGGCCGAAATTCCTACCGTTAGAGAGCAGGGAATTGATGTGGTTTTTGAAAATTGGCGTGGTTTATTTGGGCCGAAAGATATGCCAGAAGAAGCCATCAATTATTGGCGTGATGCTTTAGAGAAAATGATTCATACCGATAGCTGGAAAGCCGCATTACAACGCAATGGATGGGATGATGCTTATCTGGATTTTGATGATTTTCAACCATTCTTAGAAAATACGAATCAACAATATAATGCCTTGATTAAAG
>NZ_WXWK01000039.1:0-9612 GCF_009904835.1 Vibrio sp. V33_P6A3T137
TAGCCATTATACGACGCACGCTTTGTTTGGTCTGGCTTGCTTACGGGGTGTATATTGCCACAGTTATAAGAAAAGAAAAGCCTTTTTTTAGAATTTCAGTTTGTTTGCTTGTAAAATAAACAAATTGATTTCAATGGGTTAAGTTTTAATCTTGTCAGGTCAAATGAGAGGCATTTTTTCTCCCGAAATGTCAATTTTGTTCGCCTAATCAGCCCTATTCCATCATCCACAGAAATAGTTCATGCTTCTACTAAACCACTATCAATTATTTTCTTCAATCGAATGTGAAAAGTGATTCCAATCACACCGATATTGGTTATAATCCGCGCGCTTTGTGATTTGTGTTGATAATTGCAAACTAATTTTTAACTAATGCCGTTGGCATTTTCCTGAACTGACCTTTGAGTATCCCAACTAATGAGCAAGATTGATAAAGCGCTACGTATTCTTCTAGCTGGTTTTTGTATCAACCTTTGTCTTGGCATCCTATATGCTTGGAGCGTATTTAATAAAGCGCTCGTCAATGATTTTGGCTGGAGTGCAGCCGATGCTTCGTCCCCTTATGCACTTGCCACTATCGCTTTCTCGGTTTCATTGCTGATCGCTGGTGTCTTACAAGATAAGATGGGACCCCGTAATATTCTTATTCTTGGTACCTCGTTAACCGGATTAGGCATGATTGCCTCCGGATTTGTTTCATCGGTTGCTATGCTCAATATCACTTTTGGGATCATCACTGGTGCCGGCATTGGCTTTGGTTATGCTTGTCTATCACCATCGGCCATGAAGTGGTTTCATCCTTCAAAGAAAGGGATGGTTAATGGATTAATTGCTGCTGGATTTGGCTTAGCCGCTATTTATCTTGCTCCTTTAACCTCAGCACTGATCACTCATTATGGTATTCAAACTAGCTTTATTTTACTGGGTATTGGTGTACTGGTCATTGCAGTACCGTTAGCATGCACCATCAATAATCCGCCAAGTGATTATGTGCCCGCTGAACCAACATTAAAAGCTGGTCAGCAAGCGAAAAAAGTTTCTATCAATAATGATATGACATGGCGAGCCATGCTAAGAACTCCACAGTTTTACGCCTTATGGGTCATGTATGCCTTAGCCGCATCGGTCGGCTTAATGATTATTGGTAATATAACCAATATCGCCAGCGTACAAGCAAGCTTACCTAATGCCGTTTATCTTGCCTCTATTTTAGCGATTTTCAACTCAGGTGGGCGCATTGCTGCAGGTGTATTGTCCGACAAAATCGGCGGCGTAAAAACTCTACTGATCGCCTTTTTACTGCAAGGAGCCAATATGATGTTGTTTGCTCAATTTGACTCTGAATGGACACTGATCATCGGTACTGCCATCGCCGCTGTCGGTTACGGTACGTTACTTGCTGTCTTCCCATCGATCACTGCTGAATTTTATGGCTTGAAAAATTACGGCACCAACTATGGCGTTCTTTATACCTCATGGGGTATTGGTGGCGCAATTGGCGCAGCCGTGGTCGGCTACTCGATGACCCATGGTGGCGGTTATCAGCTGGCTTACAGTATCTCAGCCGCGATGATGGCACTGTGTATTTTGCTGGCTTTAGTAACCAAACCCATTACTCGCCCCGAAGTATTAGAGTTGAAAACCGCTTAATCTTGCGGCTCAACATTTTCCCCTAAAAAAACGCGCTGCTCTAAAAAGGCAGCGCGTTTTTATATACTCGGACACTCTAAAACCAAGGTTTACGACTCAGAATATAGGTCTGCTCGAACTCTTCATCGGACCTCGTCACATAAATAAGAAACTCAACAAAAGCGATAATCCCAATGATCGCTGAAGGGATACCAAGTAACAAAAAGCCTAACAGAAAGGCAAACAACATGATCAACCCCTGTTTGATATACCCTAAGTAAAACTTATGTACCCCTAGCGAGCCGAAGAAAAACGCCAGTAAAGCGGCCACAATTTTCTTCGATGATTTACTACTCGGTAATGGATAAATCGCTGTGGCTTGACCATCCTGAACAAAAAAATCAACAGTAAGACCAATTTTTGGTCCTTGTTCGCCTTTCCACTCGTATATTGTCAGTGGATATCGATTACCGTCCTCACCGGAAATAAGCCCAGTGTGGTCGAACTGATTGAAATCAATAACAGTGCCTTTCATTTTTACTTATACCTCAGATAATGAATGTTGCCATCTCTGCACATTCCCAAAACAGGGTATATACTAACCATGAATAGCCAGTAACTCCCAACTCACGTAAACAACCGGAGGTGTGAGATGAACATTAGAGATAACATTGATGCTTTAGAGCAACAAATTTATGTTGCGTGTTCAGAAGGTGATTTCCAAACGGTCAACCACCTTGAAAAACAGTTAGAGCAACTTCGAGGGAAAATGGAGCATCCTTTCGATGAAGACCCTTATGCACTCGAAGGAAGAACGTTTATTGACGATGATTGGCGATAAATAACGCAAGGGAGTCATTGGCTCCCTTGCTATATCACACTAAAAAAAGCGGATTCGACTGCGTCCACTTTCGTTATCAAGTTGATCATCAACGACTGATGTATCGACACTTTTTTTGCTTGTCTTATTCTTAATCTTATTTTTTGCTTTCTTTTGGTCAGTTTGACGGTTTGAGCTCTGAGTGAGCTTAGATTGCGTATTTTTAGCTTTAGGTGCCGAAGGCGTGGCTTTTTTCTTAGTTGGCGCTTTTTCTGCACTTAATGGACGTTCAATCGTTTCCGTCACTGGCGCATCACAGATCACCAGATAATATTCTTGATTGAACTCAATCAAATCACCATCGTACAATTTACGACGTTTGCGCGCTTCTAGTTCGCCATTCACCGCAACGTAGCCTTCAGCGATGACATGCTTCGCTTCTCCACCACCGCTCACTGCATTCGCTAATTTGAGTACTTTGTATAATTCAATCGGCTGATTATCGACTTCTACGCCAATCGCTTCAATTTCTACTTCTTGCTGGTCGTCAACACTCTGACTCATGATCATTTCTCATTCAATATTTCGCGCTAGTGTATACCGAATACACTCACAGACAAGACCAGAAACAGGGCTTGTCATACCTATCTTAGCCAACAAGACTGTCGATTAGGCGGTATCATGACTTATTTTAGGGCTTCATCGCCATTTCTTTAGCAATTAAACGTAATAAAAAGGTTTCTCTTTCAATGCTCATGCCTTTTTTATCACTGCTGGCAATTGTCTGCTCATTATGAGCAATCGCTTGATGGATATTCACCCACATCGGCCGCATGCCATTTTTTATTTCATAATCTTCAAAACGAGTATCACCTAACTGACGATCAGCTTTACAAGTATAACAGTAGGAGATCATATGCATCACATCCGCATCATCTCGATACCAAGGACGAAATTCTTCATAAATACCATAAGGTTGAATATGGTGAATATTGTTAGCACCCGTCTCCTCTTCGAGCTCACGGACTAAACCTTGAATAATATCTTCATGCTCATCAATGCCCCCACCAGGTAAGGTGTAATCATGATAACGCTCAGTATAGAGCAGCAAAATATCATCGCCATCGATAACGATCGCTCGTGCAGCTTGGCGTTGGACAATAGTGTGTTGACTGAGTTCCGTCACCTCGGGATGCGTCGCGGTGTGTAAATGTTTCATAAACTACCTTATTATTTCTTAATGACCGATTTTATCATGATCCTTAACGCGGCGTGAGACTCGCTCTGTGTTTTTCTGAATAGATAGAAACGACAACGATTATCATTGCCGAATGATTCATTTACCGCTAAGGTAATAGAGAAAATGATTCCCTACTTTGATGAATAAATATGGCAACTCAAGAAAAACAACGTGACTTCTATCGGGTTACAGTCACCGAGACCAAGCGTCTTTCTCCGAACATTCAACGTATTACGCTACAAGGCGACACGATTGCCCATTTTGGTGAACAAAGTGTTGGCGGCTACTTTAAATTGGTTTTTACCCCACAAGGTGATCCTGACCTCTCGCGTTTAACCCCAACCGAGCGACCGATTTTACGCACTTATACGATTCGTGAATTCAACCCTCATAGCAATCAAATGACGGTCGATTTCGTCCGACATATTACCGAGGATCTATCCTGTGGCTTTGCCGCTCGCTGGGCAGAAAACGCAAAAGTGGGAGATGAAGTATTCATCGCCGGACCAGGTAAAAGCCAGGGCCCGAATTGGGCAGCCGACTGGGTCTGTCTAGCTGCTGATATGACAGCACTTCCTGCTCTAGCAACAACACTAACGAGCTTAGACCCAAAAACTCAAGGCTATGCCGTAATTGAAATTTCTCATCCTGACGATCAACAACCTTTAGTTGCTCCACCAGGAGTCAACATCATCTGGGCTCATACTGATCAGGGGGAGACATTAACTCAGACGGTAAAAGCTCAACCTTGGTTGGCGGGACTTTGCACCGTTTGGTGTGCTTGTGAATTTGAATCAATGCGTGAACTTCGTCAATATTTTCGCAATGACAAGCAAGTGGAACGCGATCATATATACATCAGCAGCTATTGGAAAAATGGCGTGACGGAAGATGGACATAAAGTGCTAAAACGAGAAGACGCAGAAGCCAATAGTTGAGGCTAACTGACTTCTGCCTATCATTGGTTTAGGCTTAATTAAAACGCGGCTTGATACTCTACTTATATCCCGTCGCGTTTTATCATTTTTAATCGTCGTAGCATGGTTCCTGCATCGTCAACAAAGATTCAATCACAATGGCATCGTGACGCCAATAACTTATCTCCGTATCGATTAATCCACCTTGTGCATCATACCTCACTCGCTCAATAACCATCGCTGGCGTTCCTTGCGTTGTACGCAACGCTTGTGCCATCTCCCCCAAGAGAGATCGACTGGTAATACGATAGCGTATCGTTGCACACTCGGTAAAAAAGTGTTGCTGATAAAGCAAGGTCAGTGATTGGCTTAACTCTAAAGTCAGTAAATTCGGAAAACGCTCTGGGCTTAGATAATTGGTCACAAAAGCAACTGGTCTCTGCTCTAAGCAACGGACACGCTCAAGATGATAGACTTCTGAAAAAGGCTTGAGCTGCAATAAACGACTGGCCTGCGGATTGGCTAAACTACTTTTAGCCGTGAGCAATTGAACCGTTGGAACACGTTGCTGAGTTTTTGCCAATTGTTCAAACGTTAGATTTTGCGTTGGGTCATAACGCAGTGGCGAAGGAGAAATAAACCAACCACGGCGATCTTCTCGATAAATCCGCCCTTCGGCCTCAAGTAAAGAGAGTGCCTCACGCAACGTTACCCTTGTGGTTGAGAATGATTCAGCCAGCTTACGTTCCGAAGGCAGTTTTTGTCTGGCGGATAACTGACCAGAGCTTATCTGTTCGATGATAATGTCTTTAATCGCTAAATACTGCACGATAGTCCTTGATTGAAATGATAGTGCTGATATGCATATCGACCGCGCTAAATGTAGAGTCTAACCATACCTGACATGTCGATAGTAGCGCAAAAATGTAAAACTATGGGCATATAGATTGTATTTTCTCTCCATTCGGTTTATGTTCTATAACACAATAGGTGCCAAGCGGTACCATTAAATCAGTTTCTATGCCGCCCTGATACGTTCAGGGCGGTATTTCTTTTTGGAGAAAATAAAATGCCAAACAATAATAACGCGATTATCGTGTCCACTCTGGATATGGATCGAATTAGCGCACTGATGGACAAACTACCTAAGTTGTCTAAAGAATTAGAACGTCTAGAAAATGAACTCGACAGAGCCACCGTGTTAGCGCCTGAAGAGATTCCGGCGGATGTCGTCACCATGAATTCTACTGTGAAATTTAAGTTTCAAGGCAGTGACGATGTGATGCAAAAAACCTTGGTGTACCCTCATGACGTTAAGAGTAACGATGATATTTCAATCTTTGCTCCCGTTGGTAGCGCACTACTTGGACTTTCTAAAGGCCAACAACTGACTTGGCCAATGCCAAATGGCGTTGAGCGGACCATCGAAATCATCGATATTATCGATCAACCTGAGCGCAACGGCGAATATAACCGCTAAACGCTTTGACCTGATGCAAAGGCTAACTTTGCATCAGGTTTTACCTACCCCAATTAAGCCAGCAAAATCGTTTTTAATTCGTGTAATGAAGCCACTTCATAGTGCGCGTCGATACCACTTGGTTTTGGATGTTGATGAGTATTCAACCAGCATGTCTCAAGTCCAAAGTTCAATCCACCTAAAATATCAGAGTGTGGATTATCCCCCACCATTAATACTTTTTCCTTAGCTGGGTGGCCCATCATTTCCATGGCATAGGCAAAAATACCCGCATCCGGTTTAGCTATACCAATCTGTTCTGAAATCACGATATGCTCGAAATAGTGCTTCATGCCGGTTTTGGTTAATCGAACATCTTGTAGCTCGGTAAATCCATTCGTGATGATGCCAAGCTTTGCTTTACCACGTAATGCCTCCAATAATTCTCGGGCCCCTGGTAACAAAGTACAGATGTCCGCCATCGCGGTCAAAAATGCGCTATTTAATTCAGCCGGCGTGGTATCCAATTTTGTTGCCCAGAGTTCGAATCGCGTGTGCTTTAGCTGTTCTGCCGTAATGTCACCATTTTGGTAGTCCACCCATAAAGGCTTATTAACCTCTTGATATTCCATAAAATCTTGCTCAGTGAAATCCACGCCTTTACGGGAGAACATCAACTGCATTCCTTTAAAAGAATCAAAATGGAATAAGGTTTCATCCGCATCAAACAAAATCCAATCGTACTTCATCATTTACTCCTCAAATTTGCTGAGCAAGTGTAGATTGTTTTTAATAAGATGTTAATCTCATATTAGATCCGTTAACTGATTAAGGAGCAGAGTAATGAAAAAGATTGCTGTAATATTAAGTGGATGCGGGGTTTTCGATGGCGCTGAAATTCATGAGTCGGTACTTGCCCTTTATGCGATTGAAAAACAAGGTGCGCAATGGGCCTGTTTTGCACCGAATGTTGAGCAAACGCAAGTAGTTAACCATCTCACTGGTGAGATCATGTCTGAAACTCGGAACGTACTGGTTGAATCAGCAAGATTGACTCGTGGTAAAGTACAAGACATTGCGGAGCTCAATGTTCAAAATTTTGATGCATTACTGCTCCCAGGTGGATTCGGCGTCGCCAAAAACCTCAGCGATTTTGCAACCAAAGGAGCCAACTGCACGCTCAATGAGCAAGTCGCTAAGGTCTGCCATGCCTTTGCTCAAAGTGGTAAACCCGCCGGTTATTTATGCATCTCTCCTGCACTCATCCCGCTTATTTATCCAACCGGAGTAGAAGGCACCATTGGCCATGACCAACAAACGGCCAATGCATTTAATCAAATGGGCGGAGAACACGTGAATTGTCCCGTTGATGATTATGTTTACGATCAACGTCATAACGTTCTCTCGACTCCAGCTTATATGTTGGCCGAAAATCTATCACAAGCAGCACTCGGCATTGATCGATTAATTAAACGTTTAATTCAGTTGGCCTAAAGCGAGTCACTTTTATTCGAGACTAATAACATTAAATTACTATGCTTGATATACCGCTGAAGATATCCCTTTTCGGCGGTATTTTTTATTGCTGATTTGACTGTATATCGAAACTACTTTGATTTTTAGCAATGTGCAGCGCCAGTGATAAATTTGTCTGGTGTAAATGCTCACCACCGTAGATTGATAGTTGGTGAGAGCGAGGATATCTCTCACTATCATTTGGTATACGGAGTAGACAAACCTACAGCAGCTACCCCTTTTCTACTTGAATGCAGCGGTGTTGGCTACGTTCGTTCACCTCAATCACGTAGCCTGTCTATGCTCATGGGGACTCACTCACTTGCTGCCTTCCTGCAACTCCAAGTGGTTTGGGTATATAAATAGTAAGCAATAATTTGAGCTATTATATTTATTACACATTAATTAGGCTCTCTGAGCCTACGGATCAACAACACATAATAAAGGCACTATAATTGAGTTTGCTAACACGAGCAAAATAATAATATTTCATTAATGACATTATTTTTTTATACGACAATATATCCTTTGTCAGCTGGCGCTTACTTTCAACAAAGGATATTAACCATGAAATATGGCACCTCAAAAAAACAACTACCTGAATTTATTCAACAACGATTAGATTTATTTATTAACGACCTTATTGATAGTAATAATAATGGCAAACATTTGGTTCTAGGCAAGCGTCCGAGCACTAATGATATTATTTTACAGAGTAATGATTACCTTAGTTTATCTCATCATCCGCTCATTAAGGCTCACTTAAAACAAGCCATCGATGATAGTACCGATAGTGTGTTTATGTCGGCGATCTTTTTACAAGATGAGGCTGACAAACCTGATCTTGAGCAACAGCTTGCCCAATTTGCTCAATTTGATACGTGTCTACTTTCGCAGTCTGGCTGGAATGCGAATACCGCACTATTACAAACGATCTGCTCAGCCGATACCAACGTCTATATCGACTTTTTTGCTCATATGTCACTTTGGGAGGGAGCTCGCTATGCCAATGCTCATCTGCACCCTTTTATGCATAATCACTGTGATCATTTAGTGAAGCTCATTAAACGTCATGGACCCGGATTGATCGTGGTCGATTCTATCTATAGTACAATTGGTACTGTCGCCCCATTAGCAGATTTAGTTGCGATAGCTAAACAGTATGGTTGCGCTATTTTAGTTGATGAGTCCCATTCACTCGGAACTCATGGTCCTAAAGGTGCCGGTTTGCTCGCTGAACTTGGTTTATCATCACAGGTTGATTTTATGACGGTGAGTTTAGCGAAAAGCTTTGCTTATCGAGCTGGCGCTATCTGGGCGAATAACCATGTTGATCGCTGTTTACCTTTTGTCGGTTATCCCGCGATCTTTAGCTCGACAATTCTGCCTTATGAAGTCGCAGCGCTCAGTGCTACGTTATCGGTAATCCAATCGGCGGATGAAAGAAGAAAACAACTTTTTCGTCACAGTGAGCAGTTACGTCATGGCTTACTTGAACTTGGTTTTACGATTCGTAGTCAATCGCAAATTATTGCTTTAGAAACAGGCGATGAACGTAATACCGAAAATGTTCGTGATTTTCTAGAGAATAATGGCGTATTTGGCGCAGTCTTTTGTCGCCCTGCCACGGCAAAAAATAAAAACATTATTCGATTATCGTTAAACAGCTCACTAAAAGACTCTGACATTCAAAAAATTCTCTCAGTCTGTGAGTCTGCGATACACAATAAGCAACTCTATTTTAAATAATTAAAGATCGATTCAAGGAAAGAGAATTATACCCAAACAACTTGGAGTTGCAGGTAGGCGGCAAGTGAGTTCATCCCCATGAGCATAGGCAGACTATGTGATTGGGGTGAATGAATGCAGCCAACACCGCTGCAGCTTAAAAGAGGAAGGATATAGGATACAGGGGGAAACCTTGTATCCTATAACCAATCGGCCACTTTATTTAATAATTTATCTTTATCAGCAGGTTTAACAATATAATCATTCATTCCAGCACGGTAGAGACGATTTATCGTTTCTGAGC
>NZ_WXWK01000073.1:0-57045 GCF_009904835.1 Vibrio sp. V33_P6A3T137
AATCTCTCGTTGAGCTTCGAAGCGGAGGTGAATTCTAGCGAGTTAATTTGAAGAGTCAAACACTTTTTCAAATTTTCTTTTTTAGAAGCTTTCCCTCAACCAACACTGCCTGAAGCCTTGCGGCGTCTGCCGTGTCAGTGAGGGCGCATTATAGGGATAAAATTCAGGTTGGCAATAGTAAAAACAAGAAAAAAGCACACAAGTGAATCAAGCGCTCAATAAACCATCAAAAAACTGAATTTACCCGATTTATTGACTGATTTCGACCTTGGACAATAAACAAAGAAGGCTATGCCACGGGCATAGCCTTCATAAAAAAGAGTTACTGATGAGCGACGATATCACCCTCTTTAACATCAAGATAGATTGGTGTACCAGGAATAAATTGCCCTGATAATATCGATTTTGCTAATGGATTCTCTATTGTTTGCTGAATAGCACGTTTTAACGGTCTTGCACCATATACTGGATCAAATCCAATGTGGGCAACAAGATCTAACGCGTCATCGCTAACAATTAATCCATAATCTTTATCGGCTAAACGTTGACGTAAACGCTCTAACTGAATAAAGGCAATAGATTTAATCTGCTCTTGAGCTAATGGGTGGAACACCACACTTTCATCAATCCGGTTTAAAAACTCGGGACGAAAATGTTTGCTCACGACCTCCATAACTTGCTCTTTCATAGTCTGATAATCCAAATGAGCAAAATTTTCTTGGATGCGTGATGACCCTAAATTGGAGGTCATGATCACTACCGTATTACGAAAATCAACGGTTCGACCTTGACCATCGGTTAATCGACCATCATCGAGCACTTGTAATAAAATATTGAACACATCAGGATGCGCTTTCTCAACCTCGTCCAACAACAATACGGAATAGGGTTTACGCCGTACCGCTTCAGTCAAGTATCCGCCCTCTTCATAACCTACATAACCAGGAGGCGCACCAACAAGACGAGCTACTGAATGTTTTTCCATAAATTCAGACATGTCGATACGCACCATGGCATCTTCACTATCGAACATGAAATTAGCCAGCGTTTTACAAAGCTCAGTTTTCCCTACACCCGTTGGACCTAAGAATAAAAAAGAACCTATTGGGCGATTAGGATCCGATAATCCAGCTCGACTACGACGAATAGCATCAGCAACCACCTCAACCGCCTCCGACTGCCCGATGACACGTTGATGTAAAAACGTTTCCATCTGCAACAGCTTCTCTTTTTCGGCTTCCAGCATTTTCGCAACAGGAATCCCCGTCTGTTTTGACAATACTTCAGCAATTTCTTCATCGGTAACTTTATTGCGTAACAAGGTCATCTCTTGCATTTCAGCTTGAGTCGCTAAATCTAGCTGTTTTTCTAGTTCAGGAATCCGTCCATATTGCAACTCAGACATGCGGTTTAAATCACCAGCACGTCTTGCCACTTCTAAATCTAAACGCGCTTGTTCTAATGCTGATTTAATGTGTTGCGTTCCCGATAACGCTGCTTTTTCTGTGTTCCAAATTTCTTCTAATTCTGAATACTCGCGCTCTTTTTCTTTTAACTCATCATTAATAATGCCCAGACGTTTTTCGCTCGCATCATCGTGTTCATTACTTAATGCTTGCTGTTCAATCTTCAATTGGATAATTTTTCGTTCCAATTTATCAAGCACTTCCGGTTTTGAATCCATTTGGATACGAATACTCGAAGCGGCTTCATCGATTAAATCGATCGCTTTATCTGGCAATTGACGATCGGAGATATAACGATGCGATAATGTTGCCGCAGCAACAATCGCAGGATCGGTAATCTCAACATGATGATGCAATTCATAGCGCTCTTTTAACCCTCGTAGGATCGCCACCGTATCTTCAACGCTCGGTTCATCCACTAAAACTTTTTGGAAGCGACGCTCCAATGCAGGATCTTTTTCGATATACTGGCGATATTCATCGAGTGTTGTCGCGCCAACGCAATGCAATTCTCCACGCGCCAAGGCCGGTTTGAGCATATTCCCGGCATCCATAGACCCTTCACCTTTACCGGCGCCGACCATGGTATGTAATTCATCAATAAATAAGATGACATTACCTTCTTCTTTGGCCAGCTCGTTCAGCACCGATTTTAAACGCTCTTCAAATTCACCGCGATATTTAGCTCCTGCGACTAAAGCGCCCATATCGAGAGAAAGTACCCGTCGGCCGCGTAGCCCTTCTGGCACTTCATTATTAATAATTCGCTGTGCTAAACCTTCGACAATGGCGGTTTTACCCACACCAGGTTCACCGATGATCACTGGGTTATTTTTCGTACGCCGTTGCAAGACTTGAATGGTACGGCGAATTTCATCGTCACGGCCTATCACGGGGTCTAATTTGCCTTGCTCAGCTCGTTCAGTCAGATCAATCGTGAATTTTTCTAAAGCTTGACGCAGTTCTTCGGCATTAGGATCATTAACTTTTTGCCCACCACGGATGGTTTCAATCGCTGCAGAGAGCTTTTTCTCACTCAATCCAACCTCTTTTAATAATTGACCAAGAGGTCCTTTATCTTCGATTGCCGCTAGCAAAAATATTTCAGAGGAGATGTACGCATCTTGGCGTTTTTGTGCCACTTTATCACAGAGATTAAATAACGTACCCAACGCACCAGATAGCTGAACATCACCACCAATCCCACTCACTTTAGGGAGCCTGTCGAGCATCTCGCCTAGTTTTGAGCGTAGCTGTGCCACGTCAATATTCAACATGGTTAACAACGGACGAATAGGACTGCCATTTTGATCGAGCAGTGCCACCATTAAATGAACTGGCTCGATATACTGATGATCACGACCTAGAGCCAAAGACTGCGCATCAGAAATGGCTATTTGAAATTTACTGGTAAATCTATCAAGACGCATAACCACCTTCCTAATCTCATTCAAGAGAAACTAATCACATAGAGAACATGGTTACGCAAAGAAGATATTTCAAGTCAAAGGGGATAACTTTATGAGCAGAAAATGCGCTATATAAGGCTATAGAACAAAGGACAAACTTAAAGTGGACTAACAAGCGATAGCTTATTAGGTAACAGAAAAGAAGGTTAGCCATACAGAGTCAGATTTTAATCACGAAACCGTGCTATTTTGTCTGACTATTCTATCCAGATGAAGCAAGCCTGTCGGCCAGTTACGCCATCGCGTCGGTACGAATAAAATTGCTGATCATGTTGATAAGTACATAAATCACTTTTAACCACCTGATCAATACCAATTTTTGCTAAACGTAATTGTGCAAGTTGAGCGATATCGGCCAACCATTTGCCGCAATTGGATGTTGCTGAAAAAGCCCTTTGCGCATGACTATCATAATCGCAAAAAACCTGCCTGACTTCATCACCAACCTCAAAGGCTTGAGGACCAATCGCAGGACCAAGCCAGATTAAAACATCATCAGAAAACTTGTCTAAAGCCTGCTCAATAATCCCTCCGGCTAATCCTCGCCAACCCGCATGAACCGCGGCAACTCGAGTACCTTGCATATTGGTAATCAATATTGGTAAACAATCAGCTGTCATGGCTGAACAGACGACACGCGGAGTTGATGTAACAATACCATCAGCATCCAGCACTTTATAACTAGGCTGGCTGACTTCAATCACTCGAGTGGAATGTGTTTGATTAAGCCAGATAGGCGGGGATGGCATCCGACAGTATTGTTGCAACCAGTCGCGATTTTTTGCCACTATCGACGGATCATCCCCAACATGCATGCCAACATTCAAACCATCGTAAGGCGGAAGAGAAAATCCACCATGACGGGTTGAACAAAACGCTTTCACATTGTTAGGCGCTGGCCAGTTAGGAATGATCACCGACATGGTTTAATACTCTTGCGAATAGTTCAGTTTAGCATCTTCACGTAACGCTTCTGTCATAATAACCATATCATCGGGCACTGGAGCATGAAACTCAAGCTCCTCGCCAGTGATCGGGTGTTCAAACTTTAACATTACGGCATGCAGTGCTTGTCTATCAAAAGCTCTAATCATTTCCGTGAGCTCAGGGGTTGCTCCTTTAGGAATACGCGCCCGACCACCATAAGCACTGTCACCTAACAACGGATGTTGCAGATAAGCCATGTGTACTCGAATTTGGTGAGTTCGCCCGGTTTCTAAACGCAAGCGAATCCGGGTATGTTCACGAAAATGTTCTGCGACACGATAATGCGTAACCGCAGGTTTACCCATTTGATTCACCGCCATTAAAGTACGCTTTGTTGAGTGACGACCGATTGGTTTATCAATCATGCCACCCGCGGTCATTTTACCGATCGCAATCGCTTCATATTCACGGGTAATATTGCGTTTTTGCAAATCTCTTACCAAACGTGTTTGTGCTGGGACTGTCTTCGCGACCACCATTAAACCCGTCGTATCTTTATCAAGACGGTGCACAATCCCTGCACGTGGAACTTCTGCAATTGGTGGATAATGAAAGAGTAAAGCATTTAATACGGTACGATCTGGCGTTCCCGCCCCAGGATGAACGACAAAATCTCTGGGTTTATTGATCACCAGAATATCGTCATCTTCATAAACGATATTAAGTGGAATATCTTGCGCTTCCCAGCGTTGTTCATCTTCTAGCTCGGCCAGAACGGTAATGCTCTCTCCTCCCATCACTTTGGTCCGAGGCTTAGTGACCACCGTTCCATTGACTGTAATTTTGCCATCTAACAACCACTCTTTAAGACGAGAGCGGGAAAAATCGACAAATAATTCTGCTACCGCTTGGTCTAAACGCTGACCAAGCTGGCTTTCTTTTACTGTTTGAGTTAATTCAATCTGCTGAGCCATATCGAACTTTTTTAAAAACCGTGAGACTAATAGCCACGAGTGTGGAAAAATATGTTTTCATTGTATCTGTTACTGATCGGAAAGTAACGAAACGATTTACGGAGCAAGCTCGCTCCAAGTTTAGAAGCTTTATTGCAAGGAACCTAACCCTGACATGAAATACCAAACTTTATCAGGCTTACTCGCATTATCTTTATTAGTTGGCTGTTCAAGTAAAGAAGAGATTGTCCCTGACGTTCCACCCGCAGAGTTGTACAGTGATGCTCAAACTTCATTGCAAAGCGGTAATTGGTTAACCGCCATCGATAAGTTAGAAGCACTAGACTCTCGCTACCCCTTCGGAGCGTATTCAGAGCAGGTTCAGTTGGACTTGATCTACGCTTACTATAAAAATGATGATCTCGCTTTAGGGCTTGCGACCATTGAACGTTTTATTCGTCTCAATCCCACTCATGAAAAAATGGATTGGGTTCTGTACATGCGCGGCTTAACTCATATGGCCCAAGATCGAAACTTTATGCACGATCTATTCAACATTGACCGTAGTGATCGCGACCCAGAACCAGTAAAAGCTGCTTTCGCAGATTTTAAACGTCTACTTGAACGTTACCCAAACAGTTTATACGCTAATGATGCACAACAGCGCATGATTGCTTTGAAAAATCGTTTAGCTGAATATGACTTAGCGACGGCTGATTTTTATTTACGCCGTGAGGCTTGGATCGCCGCGATTAATCGAACTCAAGAGCTACAGAAAACCTATCCGGGTACTGAAGCAGCACGCAAATCCTTATCTATTCAGCTAAAAGCTTATCAGCAACTAGGCTTGACTGATGCGGCCGAGCGAACCAAACAGCTAATGCAACTGAACGCTCGTCCTTAAGCTTAAATTCAGCATCATTATTACCCCTCGTTTCTATAACTAAACGACTGAGTTATGGGTAAGCGAAAAATCAATGCCCCCACTTGCATTAATCAATAATGCAAGTGGGGGAAATCGTTGACTCAAGTGGATAAGCAGAAAAGGGGGGAAATCATAATAAAGCGAAGCATTAAGGAAGGTATATGGCATTTTTTTAGGCCGTAACAAAGCGCTAAAATAGGCATAATATTTAGTGATTCCACTCATCAATCTAGCGCTTTCTTTGATAATAACAAGTCTTTTTATCCACTATTCCTACCACTCTTTGCGAAAGGTCACGTTTGCTTTCAAGCGTATCAACACCCAACAAAAAAGAGATCTTGATCACATTATTTTATCCAGAAACCTGTAATCTGAAGTTAACCCATAAGGGATGCAACAGAGGAAAAACACTATGCAAATGAACATCACTGGCAAAAACATTGAAATCACCTCTGCAATCCGTAGCTACATTGAGAGTAAGTTTAAAAAGCTCGAAAAATGGCAAGTCGATATCACCGGTTGCCAAGCAAGCTTTAGTGAACAACCCAATAAGCAGAAAAAATTTGAAGCGACGGTCACTATCCCGAAAGGTCAACTAGTCGCTTCTGCAATTCACGAGGATCTCTATGCCGCGATTAATGAAGTTGAACAAAAATTAGAGCGACAGCTCAATAAATTGCGCCATAAACCCGATGCTCGTCGTACCGAGAAACCTGAAATTGTAGAAGTCGAAGAATAATCTTCCCCTGTTATCCATTTAGCGCCTTAGGGCGCTATTTTTTTGCTTGACGCTGTTTACTGGCTTGCTTATTGTGTCCATTCAATCGCTAAGGTAGCAATAACCGATGTTAACCTCTCATTTTCTGTTTGTTTTTAACTTCTTTTTTCTCCAATAATCTTGGAGGGTTGCTCGTTTAAAGAAAATAAGTCAAAAACGAACAGACAGAAAGCCTCCCATCGGGAGGCTTTTTTATAAGGATTTAGTTATGACCAGCCCAAAACTGTCACTAGAAGAGATTCGCGACCGATTAAATACCATTGACAATCAATTGCTTAGACTACTTTCCGAACGTCGCCAACTGAGTGTCGAGGTCGCCAAGAGTAAAGTACAAACCTCAAAGCCCGTACGCGATCCCGTTCGCGAGCAGCAACTATTGGTCAAGTTAATTCAAGTCGGTAAACAGGATTATCAATTAGACGCCCAATACATTACCAAACTGTTTCATACGATTATTGAAGACTCCGTATTACTGCAGCAAGCTTATTTACAAAACCTAGCCAATCCACAAAACCGCAAGCCATTGGCTAGAGTTGCTTTTCTCGGTGCGAAAGGCTCTTACTCACATCTTGCGACCCGAGAATATTTCAGCCGTAAAAATACTGAGCTTATCGAACTCAATTGCGAACAATTTAGAGACATTACCAAAACCGTTGAATCTGGCCATGCAGATTATGGTGTTTTACCAATTGAAAACACCAGTTCAGGCTCGATTAATGAAGTGTATGACTTACTTCAACATACCACCCTATATATCGTCGGCGAGATCACTCAACCGATAGAACACTGCTTAGTTGCCACACAAGATATCCGCTTAGAAGCGTTGAAAATTCTCTATTCACACCCACAGCCACACCAACAATGCAGTGAGTTTTTAAGTCGCTTGCAAGGGGTCAAACTGGAAACCTGTGCTAGCACTGCCGATGCGATGAAAAAAGTACAACAACTGCAACGTGATGATGTTGCAGCAATCGGCAATGCAGCAAGTGGCAAATTGTATGGCTTACAATCGATTCAAACCAATATCGCTAACCAAACAGAAAACCATACTCGGTTTATTGTTGTGGCCCGTAAACCAATTGAAGTCTCAACTCAAATTCCAGCAAAAACTACCCTGATCATGTCAACGGCACAAGAAGCTGGCTCATTAGTCGCCACCCTATTAGTGCTCCAACGTTATGGTATTAATATGACCAAACTGGAATCCAGACCTATCATGGGTAATCCGTGGGAAGAAATGTTCTATGTCGACTTGCAAGCTCATCTGGATTCAGAAGAGATGCAAAAAGCACTTAGTGAACTAACTAAACTGACCAAACATTTAAAGGTACTTGGCTGTTATCCTATTGAGAATATTAAACCCACTCAGGTTAAGTTAATCCCAGCGTAAAAAACTGCTGATGGTGCAATATCTAACAATGTTGAGTGATTGCTAAGTGGAAAGCACGTCAGTCACCATTAATATAGATAACCATAGTGATTGGGACAAACGAACGTAGCTATACCCAAACGACTTGGAGTTGCAGGTAGGCGGCAAGTAAGTAAATCCCGATGAGCATAAGCAAACTATGTGATTGGGGAGCCAACACCGCTGCTGCTTCAAGTAGGAAAGGGATAACACCGCAACAATTCAACTAGCAACAACATATTGACTAAGAAATAAAGAGAATCTCAGCATGTCATCAAATCAAGCCATTATCCATATCATCGTCGCTTCACTGAATCCTGCCAAAATTAACGCCGTTAAAAGCGCTTTTGAGCAATTATTTCCTAATCATACATTGCAATTACAGGGCGTGACGGTTGATAGCGGCGTTGCTGCTCAACCAATGAGCGATGAAGAGACCAAACAAGGCGCACTTAATCGAGTACACCATGCCGAACAAGCTTATCCAGGAGCCGATTTTTATGTCGGCTTAGAAGCAGGCATTGAGCAGGGAATGACGTTTGCTTGGATGATCGTTAAATCGGCAGAACAATATGGCGAGTCTCGTTCTGCCAGCCTCATGCTCCCCCCCGCCATTAACCAACGTTTACACGCCAACAATGAACTTGGTGAGATTATGGATGAAGTATTTGGTACCGATAACATCAAACAAAAAGGAGGAGCGATCAGTTTACTTACTCAACTTCATTTAACTCGTAGCTCAGTTTACCATCAGGCTCTTATTTTAGCCTTAGTACCATTTTTGCATCCCGAGCTATTTATGCCTTTAGATTTAGATAAAGCACCGAAAAAATAGTCACCACTTACACGACTCAAGCAAACAGGTGCGAATTTAACCTATCGAAATAAAACGCTTTTTCCTTTTCACTTACCGCAATATCATTCATATCACAGCAAATCATACAATAAGCTATTTGAGTAGCAACGATGCCAAAGCTTCACGCTCAGTTAATGAGCGTGATTTCAACTCATTAGAGCCACGAGTAATGGTTGCGACCCCCACTCCCAGTAATTGACTCATTTGTCGTTGAGATAACTCCCCTTTCAGTAACTCACAGAGAATATTGATTCGTGCAACTAATGCCTCTCGTTCATCAGGCGTCATTAACATGGTCAGTAGCATCTCATGTTGATCGAGTGATGCCGCTTGTTGCACCAAGGTTAATAATTCGCTCCAGTCACTGTAATCCGGTTGTGTTGACATGGTTGTACTCGTTAAGTGATACATGCTCCGTATTGTAGAACAGACTGCGAGGGAATCAATACATAGTCTGCAACTCATTGTCGGTTAAAAATGGGCCATTTACTCCCATCACATCGCGATAGTAAGTTTCAAACATCAACACGTTTTGGATATAGCCTCTGGTTTCGCGAAACGGAATCGCCTCAATAAACGCATAAGCATCTAACTGCCCTTGAGTCTGTTCTCGCCAGCGATCGACTCGGCTTGGGCCAGCATTGTAAGCAGCAAAAGCTAAAATACGATTATTGTTGTATCTCGCCAATAAATCATTCAGATAGTGACTGCCAATTTCAATATTTTTACCGACTTGGAAAAGCTCATCTTCATGTTGATAACTTAAGCGATATTTTTGCGCGGTATAGCGAGCCGTTGTCGGCATGACCTGCATAATGCCCCGAGCACCAACAGGAGAACGCGCTTCGATATCCATCGCACTTTCTTGCCTCGCCAACGACATCAAGGTAATCGGATCAATACCATGTTTCTCTCCATAAAAATTGAACCACCATTGATGGGCGAGAGGAAAACGTAACTGAGTATTATCCCATAAATTGGCCGATATCGTCGCGCGGACCGTTAAATAATACCAATGTTGTGTGGCAGCATAGACCGCGAGCATCTCTTTGCTGGGTTGTTCCACTCGCTGCAATAGCCAATTCCATTCGCTCTTCGCTGCGGCGATTTTATCGCGCTCAATCAACTCACCGATGCGAATGAGCTCTGTTTGATAAGGTTTAATCAACTCGCGATTTAAAGAGAGCGTCGAACTTGGGTATTGAATAGATTGTTGTAATGCTTCTGCTTCTGCTTCTGCTGCAGCAACACTATAAAAATTACGTAACCCGAGCAAGCTACGCATTCTTTTCAGTCCCCGTTCCGCTTGTCCTGCTTGTAATTCACTGCGTGCTAACCAATATTGCCAACGCGTTGAAGCTTTATCTTCTGCGGGTAATTGCTCTATCCACTTAACTATTCCCTGCCAATCCATACTGCGCAACGCTAAACGTATTCGAGTTTCAATTAAGTGGGTATTATCACTGCCCATAATCATACTATCGCGCCATTGTTGAAGCTCAGGTGGTTCGACACTCATCATACGTAAAGCGATATATTGCCCAGTCCGAGCACGCAACGAATCCGACCAATCTAGCTGTTTATCAACTAATATCCATAACCGTTGGGCTTGAATCGCATCGGCTCTCGCTGCTTTTTCTAACGCCAGCTCCACCTGACGATACAACAGGGTTTTATCGCGATACTGGGTAATAAAACTCACCACCGTTTCAGGTTTGTCGTACAAGCCGATCATTGCCAACGCTTCTGCATGTGTCGGTTTGCCATTCAGCTTACTGGCTAAATGACGCATTAATGACCGATTTCGCCCTTCAAAAGCCAATAGCATACGTTGTAAAACTAGACTATCCGTCAAGCCACCTTGCTGCTCCCACACCGTGAAGAGCGGATCGCAAGCCGAAGAAACACTTGCGCCACTTTGCCACAGCGCTTTAGCGCCAACGAAGGCTTCGTTGTAACGCCCAGTTTTTAACTTGGCATGATAATAGTGACAGCGATACGTTTCTCCATTGGGTTCATTCGGTGAAAACTTCAACATCTCCGCCCACTTTCCCTGACTCGCTAAAGCATCAAAATAAGGTGCACTGATCCGATTTGAAAAAGGAAATGTTTTATGACTATCGATAAAATTACGCACCACAATCGGAGACTTGTCACCTAAATCAATCAAAAAGCTCCGATAATCGAGATATGGTGTTAATGGATAATCGGCTATCTGTTTGCGCGCTTTTTTGAAACGTGTGACATCTTTATTATCTAACCATTGCTGCGCTTGTTCATACAATTCACGTTGCGCTTCTAAGTCTAAGGTTTTGCTAACCCCTAAGTGACTAAAACTCATTGCACCGATCAAAACGCAGCCGAGCAGCATTGATGAACTGTGCTTATGCCGTTTCAATAAAGCTCGATACCCCATTGCGATGATCCCTTCTATTTCCCTTTCCCAATTCACATTATTACGCAGATTCTTCAGCGAAATGTAAAGGTGTAAGATGTAAACTTGAAGTCAATAGTAATAAAAAACCTTAATCCACTTGTTGCATTTAAATTTCTTACACATTGTGTGGTTCATTTCCCCAGTCAGAAACCGTCAACCAAGCAAAATAACTGGCTGACGAGTAACAAAAGGATTAGCTTTGATATAGAATAATGGCTTTGTTCTGTTTGAAAGATTAGGAATGATCGGCAATGGCTGAATACGTCTATACCATGTCGCGGGTGAGCAAAATTGTGCCTCCTAAGCGTCAAATCCTCAAAGATATTTCGTTAAGCTTTTTCCCTGGTGCTAAAATCGGCGTGCTTGGCCTCAATGGCTCAGGTAAATCGACACTCCTACGCATTATGGCAGGGATTGATCAAGATTTTGATGGCGAAGCTCGTCCGCAACCCGGCTTAAATGTGGGATACCTTCCCCAAGAGCCTGTCTTGGACGAAAATAAGACGGTGCGTGAAGTGGTTGAAGAAGCGGTTGCCGATGTGGCCCATGCACTCAAGCGACTCGATGAAGTCTACGCCGCTTATGCTGAACCGGACGCAGACTTCGACGCCCTAGCCAAAGAGCAAGGCGAGTTAGAAGCGCTGATCCAAGCCAAAGATGGCCATAATTTAGAAGCCGCTCTTGAGCGCGCCGCCGACGCTTTACGTCTGCCTGAATGGGATGCCAAAATCGCCACTCTATCAGGTGGTGAACGCCGCCGAGTCGCGATTTGTCGTTTACTGCTTGAAAAGCCCGATATGCTACTGCTCGATGAGCCCACCAACCACTTAGATGCTGAATCTGTGGCTTGGCTTGAGCACTTTTTAGTTGATTATAGCGGTACTGTGGTGGCGATTACCCACGACCGTTACTTCCTCGATAATGCTGCAGGTTGGATTTTAGAACTGGACCGTGGTGAAGGTATTCCATGGCAAGGTAACTACACGTCTTGGCTAGAACAAAAAGATGAACGTTTGAAACAAGAAAAAGCCGGGGAAAGTGCCCGTCAAAAAACCATCGAAAAAGAGCTAGAATGGGTTCGTCAAAATCCAAAAGGTCGTCAAGCTAAATCTAAAGCGCGGATGGCTCGCTTTGAAGAGATGACCACCGGCCAATACCAAAAACGTAACGAAACCAATGAATTGTTCATCCCACCTGGTGAGCGTCTTGGTGATAAAGTGCTGGAAGTCAACAACCTAACCAAATCGTTTGGTGATCGCGTACTGATTGATAATCTGTCATTCAGCATGCCGAAAGGCGCGATCGTCGGTATTGTCGGTGCTAACGGCGCCGGTAAATCAACCTTATTTAAAATGCTTAGTGGCGCAGAGCAGCCCGATTCAGGAACTATTGAGTTAGGTGAAACGGTTAAATTGGCTTCGGTCGATCAGTTCCGTGACAGCATGGATGACAAGAAAACGGTCTTCCAAGAGATCTCTGAAGGCGCGGATATCATTAAGATCAATAACTTTGAAATTCCAGCACGAGCCTATTGCTCTCGTTTCAACTTTAAAGGTAATGATCAGCAAAAAATCATTGGTGAGCTATCTGGGGGGGAGCGTAACCGCGTCCATCTAGCCAAGCTGCTTAAAGCGGGAGGCAACGTCCTACTGCTCGATGAACCAACCAACGACTTAGATGTTGAAACCCTACGCGCACTCGAAGAAGCCTTATTGGAATTCCCAGGCTGTGCGATGGTGATTTCGCACGACCGTTGGTTCCTTGACCGTATTGCCACTCATATCCTTGATTATCGGGATGAGGGACAAGTCAACTTCTATGAAGGTAACTATACCGAATATATGGAATGGCTAAAGCGCACGCTTGGCGCTCAAGCGGCTGAGCCACACCGTATTAAGTACAAACGGATCAGCAAATAATCCGTTACTCAGATTAAGCTACCTTCGGGTAGCTTTTTTTACTCTTCACAAAACCTTATTTCGTGCGCCAAATTCGAGTTAAGGTACCTGCACTCTGCTATGCTTAATGCGTACTCATTACGCAATTGTAGGACTTATGATCGAACGTCGACAGTTTTCACGCATCCTTTACCAAGCGCCAGCAATGTTGCAGCAAGGCGATATACAGCTCACGACTTGTATCCACGACCTTTCTTTACGTGGTTTGCTACTGTGGGCCGTCGATGAACCCAATTTAGATAGCGAGCAGTTACTAGACGTGGCGTTTACCCTGCCGGAAAGCGAGATCACAATTCGCTTAACTGGACAATTGGTGCGGAAAAATGAGCGCATTCTGCATATCAAGATAGTTCATATTGATTTAGAGAGTATCGCCCATTTAAAACGCCTAGTAGAACTCAATATCGGTGATGACGAGCTTTTACACCGCGATTTAGAACATTTAGTGACTGAGGCTCCATAACGTTTCTCAACGTTGCCAGGCATCGCTGGCGTGTTTAAGCAAGTGCTGACTCTCTTGCATAAACTGCTGAGAATAATCACCAAACCAATCACTCACTTGGCGAAACTGGCTGACAAAACCGGGTTTATCCCCTTGTTTAAGCAAGCCGACCGCTTGTTCTAGACTATCCTGAAAACGGCCAATCATCTCAATATTCTCTTGCGAAGATAAAATAATATCCGCGTATAAATTTGGGTCTTGCCCAAACAAACGCCCGACCATCGCCAATTCGAGACGGTAAATCGGTGAGCTTAATTTAAGCAACTGTTCAATATTGGGATTGACTTTACTTAAATGCAGGCCGTAAACAAATGAAGTGAAATGGCGTAATGCTTGAATTAAGGTCATGCCTTGGTCGTGCTCTTGGGCATCAATGGCACATAAACTCGCTCCCCAAATCGCAAATTGGTCCAGCAGCCATTGATACTGCTCCACTCCTCGGCCATCACAATACACGATGACTTGCTTTGCTAAGCTTGGGACATCAGGTCCGAACATCGGGTGTAAACCAACCACAGGGCCAGAATGAACCTTCAACATGGCCGCCAACGGCTTCGATTTAATTGACGTTAAATCACATAAAATACAATCGGAAGGGAGTTGATTGAGTTTCTCAATCACACCGACAGTCAAATCTATCGGTACCGTTACCACGACTAAGCCTGCATCATGTAAGAGTTCATCGGCGCGATGCCAATCTTGGCTACCCAGCACTTTGACCTGATAACCGGATAACTCAAACATACGAGCGAACAGGCGGCCAAGTTGGCCATGACCACCGATGATCACCACTGAGCGTAATTCAGGCTTTAAACATTTAAAACCTGAGTCTTTCTCACTGGCGTAAGACTCGCGCATGGTTCGGCGTAAAATATCTTCGATTAATTGTGGTGGCACACCTTGTGCTTCAGCTTCAGTACGGCGCGACGCCAGCATACTCGCTTCTCGTTCTGGAACATAAATCGGCAATCCGTAACGGCTTTTGACCTCTCCGACTTGCTCAACTAATGCTAAACGGCGAGCCAGTAAATCAATCATCTGTTTATCCAATGCGTCGATTTGTTCCCGTAATGCATTCAACTCTTCAGCCATCGTTGTTCCTTTATCTACGATTTACAGCGGTCTGCTAAAAAAGGCACCAGCGCCTGGTGAGCATGACGCAATAATTGTTCTGTCGTTTGCCAATCAATACACGCATCCGTGATTGAAACGCCGTATTGCATTTGCGATTTAGGTAGCTCCGCCGATTGATTTCCTTCGTTTAAGTGACTTTCAATCATCACACCGATGATCGAGCGATTTCCTTCGCGAATTTGATGAATCACATCTTCGGCCACCAATGGCTGGCGACGATAATCTTTACGTGAGTTGGCATGACTGCAATCGACCATCAATGCCGCGTCCAATCCAAAACCAGTTAATTGTTGTTCACACTCAGCGACCGAAACGGAATCGTAATTGGTTTGTTTGCCGCCACGTAAAATCACATGGCCATTCATATTACCTTGTGTAGTTAAAAGAGCCACTTGCCCTTCACGATTAATGCCCATAAAACGGTGGCTTGATGACGCGGCTTGCATCGCGTTAATCGCCGTCGATAAGCTACCATCGGTACCATTTTTAAAGCCAATCGGCATAGAAAGACCACTGGCCATCTCACGGTGAGTTTGTGATTCCGTCGTTCGAGCGCCAATCGCTGCCCAGCTGAAAGTATCGGCTAAATATTGCGGACTGATCGGATCAAGCGCCTCTGTCGCAAGTGGCATGCCCATCTCCGCTAAATCTACCAATAATTGACGGCCAACATGTAAACCATGCTCAATATCAAACGATCCATCAAGATGCGGGTCATTAATCAGGCCTTTCCAGCCAACCGTGGTACGTGGTTTCTCAAAGTAAACTCGCATCACAATATACAGTTGATCGCTCAGCTCAGCCGCCAATGCCTGCAGACGTTTAGCATACTCTTTTGCGGCTTGAATATCATGAATAGAACAAGGGCCACAAACCACCAATAAACGGTGATCACGTTTATGGATAATATCCGCGATGGTTTGCCGAGATTGTCGAATCGACAGTCTGGCTTTTTCACTTAATGGCAGTTTAGCTTTTAATGCATCAGGGGTAATCAATACCTGTTCATCAACAATATTAATGTCACTTAAATCACTTTTCTTCATTATCACACCTGTAATCTTTAATTTACACCAAAATGTATTTGGCGACTAAAACTCAACTAAACACAAAATAACAGGCTAAAAAAACATTTCAAGTGTAAATTTAAAAAAACAATTAATGTAAACTAAAAATTACACACCAGGTTCAACATAGCATTGGAAAAGTAATTCATTCAACCAATGTATTTTATTGCCTTCAAGTTACTTAAAATAGCGGCTTTGACTCTTTATGACTAGGCGCAAACATCGATGGAACTGATCCTCTCCCTACTACAGCAAATGTGTGTCTACTTAGTCTTGGCTTATATGCTGAGTAAAACCCCAATCTTTCTGCCATTACTCAACATTTCAGGTCATTTTAGTCATAAAATGACCGTTTATGTGCTGTTTTCATTGTTTTGTATTATGGGCACCTACTTCGGATTGCACATTGATGATGCGATAGCCAACACGCGAGCGATTGGCGCGGTTATGGGCGGGTTATTTGGTGGTCCTTTGGTCGGTTTTGCTGTCGGGTTAACAGGAGGTCTGCACCGTTATTCTCTTGGTGGGTTTACCGATCTTGCCTGTGCTATCTCGACCACCGCCGAAGGAGTCATTGGCGGCGTGTTTCATGCTTATTTACTTAAACGAGGCAAACGCCATTTACTGTTTAGCCCTAGTGTGGTGTTTGGCATTACCTTCGTCGCTGAAATTGTGCAGATGGTTTTGATCTTACTGATTGCTAAGCCGTTTAGTGAGGCTTATCACCTCGTGTCTGCGATTGCGGCGCCGATGATCATCGCCAACTCAGTAGGGGCGGCATTGTTTATGAGTATTTTACAAGATAGGAAAACCATTTTTGATGAGTATTCGGCGACTTTTTCACGCCGAGCGTTAAACATCGCCGAACGTTCGGTTGGCATTTTAGCGGCAGGTTTCACTCCAGAAAATGCCCATAAAATTGCTCGTATTGTTTATGAACAAACCAATGTGGGTGCCGTTTCAATTACCGATTGCGACAAAATCCTCGCTTTTGTCGGCGTTGGCGATGATCACCATCGACCGAATACCGCGATATCTTCACAAAGCACTTTAGACGCCATAAATCGTAATGCGATCATTTATCTTGATGGTAAAGAGCATCCCTATCAATGCTCATTATCGGCAAACTGTAAATTGGGTTCCGCATTGATTATTCCACTACGAGCAGGAGATCGAGTGATCGGGACCATCAAGTTGTACGAGCCGAAACGGAAATTATTTTCAACCATTAATGTCTCAATGGGCCAAGGTATTGCTCAACTACTCTCAAGCCAAATTCTGTATGGTGAATATCAAGCGAAACAAATTCTTCTCTCACGAGCTGAAATCAAATTACTGCAAGCTCAAGTCAACCCACATTTTTTATTCAATGCACTCAATACGATTAGCGCCGTGATCCGACGTGATCCAGCTAAAGCCCGCGATCTTATTCAGCATCTTTCGCAATTTTTCCGCAGTAATCTCAAGCAAAATGTTGAAACGGTCACCTTGCAAGATGAGCTCGCACACGTGAATGCCTATTTAACCATTGAAAAAGCACGTTTTAGCGATCGTTTAGAAGTTGAGATTACGATCGATGAGCCACTATTAACTCGTCAATTACCGAGCTTTACTTTGCAGCCCTTAGTGGAGAATGCGATTAAACATGGAGTATCTAATCTGCTCGAAGGCGGTAAAATACGCATCTATAATCTCGCCGAGCCTGCCGGTCAGCGCATAGTGGTTGAAGATAATGCGGGGAGTTATCAAACGCCACAACACGATCACGATGGTTTAGGAATGCACATTGTCGATAAACGTTTAATCCATCAGTTTGGTCACTCAGCAACGCTTAAAATTGACGTTGAGCCAAACCATTGCACGCGAATGAGTTTTCTCATTCCTGAACAACAACGAGGAGCTTAAGGGATGGTAACGTTATCAGCTTTAGTAATTGATGATGAGTGTTTGGCCCGAGAGGAACTCATTGAATTACTCAATGAAAATGGCAACATGCAGGTAATTGGTGAAGCGAATAATGCAATTGAGGGACTGAAAAAAATCAATCAGTTTAAGCCGGATGTGGTGTTTTTGGATATTCAAATGCCACAAATTACTGGGATTGAACTGCTCGCGATGCTCGATCCTGACACCATGCCCAAGGTGGTGTTTGTGACTGCCTATGACCAATACGCACTGCAAGCCTTTGAAGATAACGCCTTTGATTATTTACTCAAACCGGTCGATCCGACGCGACTTGAAAAAACCATCCAACGTTTACAACGTAGCGTAGCGAAAACGCCGGATTACTCGATTCTCGCCCCCAGTCAGCTTGATCAAGTACCGTGTATTGGCCTCAATCGGATCATGATCATCCCAACGGGAGAGGTCGAATTTGCTTGTAGTGATATCGCTGGAGTGCACGTGCAAACCGCGCAGCAGCGAGCAAGCAGTCAACTGACGTTAAAAGTCCTAGAAGAAAAAACGCCTCTGCTACGTTGTCATCGTCAATATCTGATCAATCTTAAAGCCATCAAAGAGATCAAATTATTAGACAACGGTCTTGCAGAGATCATCACCCGTTCAGGCTACATCGTCCCAGTAAGCCGCCGTTTTTTAAAAGAACTCAAAGAGAAATTGGGGTTTTATTAGCCCCAATTTATTGATGAGAGAATCCTATTGCCACGCTAGAGTTAAGCGGAAGCCTCAACCAAACGGCGCATTGCCAAAGACGCTTGCTGCCATTCTGATGAGGACTGTAGTTGACGATAAGTAAAACTCTGCTTTTTCAATAAGGATAACGCTTGTGGTACTTCACTGATCGGCAGATTATCCAGCACCTCAACCGCCGACTCGCGTCGATTACACATCAAAATCATGTCGCATCCCGCCGCTAAAGACTGCTGTGCACGTTGTGCTGGGTCGCCCATTACTGCCGCCCCTTCCATACTCAAATCATCAGAAAAGACAATCCCTTGAAAACCGAGCTGTTGACGCAGTACTTGTTTTAACCAATAAGCCGAGCCACTGGCCGGTTGTGGATCATAATGAGGATAAATCACATGGGCAGGCATCATCGCATCCAAAAGACCTTGATCGATATGAGCGTTGAAAATGGCCATATCATCAGCAATCGAGTCACGTTCATCAAATGGCGTTTCGAGATGTGAGTCTGCCAGCACCGCTCCATGCCCAGGAAAATGCTTCCCTGTGGTAGCCATACCCGCAGCTTTCATACCGCGCAGGTAAGCTCCGCTATAGGTCAGAACACTCTGTACATCATCACCAAAAGCTCGGTTACCAATTGCCCGACAATCAAAACCTTTATCCAATACTGGGGCGAAACTGAGATCAATATCATGAGCAATCAGTTCAGCAGCCATTAACCAACCACCACGATACGCCAACGCTTCACCATCAGTCGATTGCGCGTAACGCTGCGCAGCAGGAATAGGACTAAAACCGTCACGAAAACGCTGTACTCGTCCCCCTTCTTGATCAACGCCAATCAATATTGGCCGTTTAGCCGCTTGACGAATAGCGTGATTGAGGGCAACTAACTGTTGGCTATCATGGTAATTACGAGCAAACAGTATCACGCCTCCCACGGTAGGATGAGCGAGAATTTCACGATCTTCCGCCGTCAATTCATAACCGGCGACATCAAGCCATAACGGTCCCATGTTGGCTCCTTATTCAATGAGAAAGTTGAGAGTATTATCGACGTCATGCTCGTGTCGTTAGCGTGATACGAGCAATAAAAATGCAAATTAGCATAGCGAGTAAAGTTATTCAGGTAGTTTTTCAATTACAATGTCGTTTATCTTATCAATCACTTGGCAAATCGTATAACGATCGGAGTCGCTTGTGGACAATCCTGAACTGTATATTGGCATCATGTCTGGCACCAGTATGGATGGCGTCGACAGTGCATTAGTCTCCCTCACTGGCAATACCATCAAACTATTAGCACACGATAGTTTACCGATGCCAGAATCTATCAAGCAGCGCTTGTTAAATATTTGCTTAGGTCAGCCCACCAACTTACACGAGATTGGTCAGTTGGATCATCAACTGGGTCACCTATACGCACACGCAGTAGAACAATTACTGGCGCGCAGTGGTTATCGCCCTGAGCAAATCACAGCGATTGGTAATCATGGGCAAACCGTCTTTCATCAACCTACGGGGGAAACACCATTTACCACTCAGTTGGGCGATGCGAACATTCTTGCCACCCGTACTGGGATCACCACTGTAGCCGATTTTCGACGTAAAGATATCGCATTGGGTGGTCAAGGAGCTCCGCTGGTCCCGGCTTTTCACCAAACCATTTTTAATGCCACCGATTCAACTCTCATCGTTCTTAACATTGGTGGCATTGCCAATATCTCAGTACTCACCACTGATAAGCGTGTCATCGGCTACGATACAGGGCCAGGCAATGTGCTGATGGATTATTGGTGCGCGCAGCACACTGGTCGAGCTTATGACGAAAATGGTCAATGGGCTCGACAAGGCAAACTTGATTTACCCCTCTTGCAGCGATTAAAAAAAGATACTTACTTTTCGCAACCTGCGCCCAAAAGTACCGGTAGGGAATGGTTTAATCTCGCTTGGCTTGAAAGCAAATTGGCAGGATTAAGCGTAAACCAGCAAGATGTTCAACGTACGTTATGCGAACTCACCGCACAAACCATTAGTGAACAAGTTAATCAGTATGCTCAAGGAGCCGCACCGCAGTTATTAGTCTGCGGTGGAGGGGCACAAAACGCCTTGTTAATGGAGCGCTTACAAGCCAACTTACCCACTTGGTTGGTTGCTCCCACTCAAGCGAAAGGCGTCGATGGTGATTATATGGAAGCCATGGCTTTTGCTTGGTTAGCCCAGCGAAGGATCCATGGTTTACCAAGCAACTTACCGAAGGTCACCGGCGCTAAACGAAGCACTTCGTTGGGCGTTATTTACTTACCTTAAACAAACGAACATGGCAGAACATCAGCGGTTGTATTCTCGCCAACCGCGCTGCCATTCCATGCGAAACTTATGGGCTTGTTCAGTCCCCTCGCAAACGCCTTCGTAATACTGTCCACTGAGCCCCATCTGATAGGCAAAGTTAGGATTGCAATATTCTTGAACACCGTCTAGATAACCACGTTCATAATCAGCATGCTTGGCACTACCTAATTGAGATAGCGTTTGATAAGAGCGTTGTAAATTTCCAGCAATGCCATCGTTATAACCGATTTGATACCAATCTCCTTTCGCGGCGAGTTGATCATCGCTAGCGGCACAACCGAGCATTGCTAATAACCATAAAGCCATTACCCATCTTTTCATAAGTCACCTATCCACTGTTGTTAACCATTGTAACCTTTTATTAAAAACCACTTACCAAGCTTAAATGCCGCTTAATAAATTATACGACCACTGATAACAAAACGCCGTGCTAGTTACGAATTGTTCATTTAGTCTTCTACCGATTTTACCCCTACACATCCTACACCTAAGCCACTCAACGAAAAGTGAGCTAGGTATAATACAACCTGATAAAGGATACTGACTATGTTGTGGTTTCTCACCTGTGTTGCCGCGCTGATTGGTGGTTATTTTCTCTACGGTTTAGCCGTTGAAAAAATCTTTGGCATCAATGAACAACGCAAAACCCCCGCGCACACCAAAACCGATGGTGTCGATTATGTACCGATGTCGACACCTAAAGTCTACTTAGTCCAGTTGCTTAATATTGCTGGTGTGGGCCCTATTTTTGGTCCAATTATGGGAGCACTTTATGGTCCAGCAGCGATGCTATGGATTGTCTTCGGCTGTATTTTTGCTGGTGCGGTTCACGATTACTTCTCCGGCATGCTATCGATTCGTAACGGTGGCGCATCGGTACCGACGATCACCGGACGTTACTTAGGCAATGGCGCCAAACATTTTATGAACATTTTTGCCATTGTTCTACTACTGCTGGTCGGTGTCGTCTTCGTCTCAGCGCCAGCTGGTATGATAACCAACCTTATCAACTCACAAACCCATTTCACCGTCACCATGACCAGCATGGTGGTGATCATTTTTGCTTACTACATTATCGCCACCATTGTCCCAGTGGATAAAATCATTGGCCGTTTTTACCCGCTGTTTGGCGCGCTGCTGATTTTTATGTCAGTGGGGCTAATGAGCGCTATCGCTTGGTCGAGCGATCATCAAGTGCTTGGTGGCTTTGAGATGCGAGATATGTTCAGTAATCTCAACCCTAATGATATGCCACTTTGGCCTGCATTATTTATTACTATCGCTTGCGGTGCTATCTCAGGTTTTCATGCCACGCAATCGCCGCTCATGGCACGCTGTATGGAAAATGAAAAAAATGGCCGCTTCGTGTTCTTTGGCGCGATGATCGGGGAAGGGATCATTGCTCTGATTTGGTGTACGATTGCCCTGTCTTTCTTCGGTTCACTCGATTCACTTTCAGCGGCGGTAGCAAATGGGGGACCAGGCAATGTCGTTTATAGTGCTTCCTTTGGTTTGCTTGGCGTATTTGGTGGAATACTGGCTTTTCTCGGCGTGGTAATTTTACCGATCACCTCTGGTGATACGGCTTTCCGTTCCAGCCGTTTGATTCTTGCCGAATATTTTAATATGGAGCAAAAAACGCTGCGCAATCGACTCATGATGGCGCTACCACTGTTTATTCTGGGTGGGATTTTAACCCAAGTCGATTTTGCAATTATCTGGCGCTACTTTGGTTTCGCTAACCAATTGACCGCGGTAATGATGTTATGGACCGCATCCGCTTATCTACTGCGTCACAATAAGTTGCATTGGATCACAACCGTCCCAGCCCTGTTTATGACCACGGTTTGTGTGACCTTTATCCTCAGTAATAGTGCGCTGGGCTTTGGCTTAGCCATGACACTCTCGACCATTATTGGAATAAGCACATCATTAATCGCGATGGTCTATGTGATGCGTATTTCCAAAGGCAAAGGCGATATCGATTTGGCTGAACAGCAAGAGATTGAGAAGAACTCGGTCGAAACCGCTTAGCAAAATACACCATCGTTAAGCTGTTCGTATTAAGACCAGCGTAAAAAAGGGGCTAAATACATTAGCCCCTTTTTAGCCTGTGACGGTTAAGCCAACAGGCTC
Organism: Vibrio sp. V33_P6A3T137; assembly: GCF_009904835.1. NCBI lineage: Bacteria > Pseudomonadati > Pseudomonadota > Gammaproteobacteria > Vibrionales > Vibrionaceae > Vibrio > Vibrio sp. V33_P6A3T137. The sequence continues at coordinate 23,015 of NZ_WXWK01000073.1, forward strand.
ATTAAATCGGTTATCAATTAATCTGCTTAATTTGGAGCTCTTTAGGTACCTCAAAGAACATATTTTCTTCTCGGCCTAACACTTCTTCAACGTCCGTGGCTCCAAAATCTTTAATTTGCTGCAAAATTTGATTAACCAGCGCTTCAGGAGCAGAAGCACCCGCCGTTACCCCGATCATAGTGACATCATTGAACCAATCTGGTGAGATATCTTCAATACAATCAATCAAATAACTAGGCGTACCTAATTTTTCTGCCAGTTCTTTTAACCGAGTTGAGTTGGACGAGTTTTTCGATCCGACAACGACCATCACGTCCACTTGCTCGGCCAAAATACGCACCGCGTCTTGACGATTTTGTGTCGCGTAGCAGATATCATCTTTACGCGGCCCTTGGATCTCAGGGAAAACCTCACGCAGCTTTTCAATCACATCAGCCGTTTCGTCCACGGATAGGGTGGTTTGACTGACATAATGTAAATGAGTTGGATCTTTTACTTGAGTTTTTAAAGCATCGACATCTTCCGGCTTTTCCACCAAATACATCTTGCCTTTTTGACTGGCGTATTGCCCCATGGTGCCTTCCACTTCAGGGTGCCCCGCATGACCAATCAAAACCACTTCCATATGGCGACGACTCGCACGTGCCACTTCCATATGAACTTTAGTGACCAAAGGACAAGTGGCATCAAATACCGTCAAAGCTCGAGCTTTGGCTTCTTGACGAACCGCTTGAGACACGCCATGAGCAGAGAAAATGACGATACTATCGTCAGGGACTTCACTGAGCTCTTCAACAAAAACAGCACCACGCTGTTTTAGTCCTTCAACCACAAAACGGTTATGGACCACTTCATGGCGTACATAGATCGGCGGCTGATACAGCTCTAATGCACGTTCAACAATGCTGATCGCGCGATCAACGCCAGCGCAAAAACCGCGTGGGTTAGCTAACAATATTTTCATGTTATGGCTCATGGATTCAAATCGGGCTAGTGTAAAGTAAATTAATCAACGGAGACAATTTCGACATCGAAAATAACCTCTTGGCCAGCAAGAGGGTGATTAAAATCAACGGTCACTGAGTCGCCAGCGATTGCGGTAATAATACCAGGAATTTCCATCCCATCAGGACCACTAAATGCCATAATAGTCCCAACATCGACGTCACTGTCACCGACAAATTTACCACGATCCATATAATGGATATGATCAGGATTTGGCAATCCAAAAGCATCTTCAGCAGCCAGCTCAATCACTTTCTTTTCTCCCGCTTGCATACCATGCAAGTGACGTTCAAAATTATCACTGAGACTACCATCCCCCATGATCAATTTGGCAGGTTTTCCCATATTATGGGTACTATCCGCTACCGAACCATCCTTGAGTTTAATAGTAAAATGTAACGTCACAGCAGAATTATCAGTAATGATACTCACGTTATTAGGCTTCCTTAAAATGGTCAATCGCCTCTCTGGAGCGACTTATTATGAACAATGACAGAGATGACGGCCTTCATGCTCATCGCTGTACATCTCCACGCTGAGTGATAAACACGTTAGCGTTATTGAAATACTCCCGACACGTTCTAACAAAAAGCGCCGACCGAATCAACGGACGACGCTTAAGGTTATTCAATGACGATAGACTTAAAACCGTTATTTCTTATTGCGAAAGCCATCTAAAATAACCATCGCAGCCCCAATACAGATCGCGCTATCCGCTAAATTAAAGGCTGGCCAGTGGTAAGTTTTCCAATAAAAATCGAGATAATCGACCACAAAACCGTGCACGACGCGGTCAAAAACATTACCAACCGCACCACCAATGATCAATGCATAAGCAATGTTATTCCATTTCTCTGTCGCGGGTAAACGGCGCATCCAATACACCAATAACGCTGTGACAGCAAAAGCAATGGCCGTAAATAGCCAACGCTGCCATCCCGCTTGTTCACTGAGAAAACTGAATGCTGCGCCGTAGTTATGAACATACAATAAATTAAAAAATGGCAGTACTTCTATCCGATTATGCCATCCATAACCCATGTTGTTCATGACGACCGATTTAATCCCGATGTCAGCCAGAAAAATCAGCAGCGCTAGCCAAAGCCAACGCACACCGGATTGTTTTAACGTTAATGCCTGTTGAGTCATAGATAACCTTGGTAATGAAAGAAACCAATACGATTACGCGAACTGACGTTGTTCACCATCGCCATCAATGTTAGACACGCAACGACCACAAATAGTTTCATGGCCAGCAATCGTACCCACATCATCGGTATGGTGCCAACAGCGCTCGCATTTCTCGGCGTCTACTTTACTCACCTCAACCCATAGACCATTAATCTCAGTGGCTTGGGCCAGCGCACTTTTTTCACTCAACGATTTGACTTCAGCTTTAGACGTTAACAAAACAAAACGTAACTCGTTATGCAGTCGCTTAAGCTTAACGGCCAGTGCATCATCGACAAACAAAGTCACCTGTGCTTGTAACGAACCACCAATCACTTTTTCATTTCGAGCATTTTCGAGTAGCTTATTCACCGCACCACGAACGTGTTGGATATCATTCCAAAATGCGTTGTTAAACGTTTCACTTTCGTCTAAACCAACCAGACCTTGGTACCATTCGCTGGTAAAGACAAATTGACCGCGTGCTTGACCGTCAGCTTGCTTGGCTGGCATCGCGTGCCAAATTTCATCGGCGGTGAATGACATAATCGGTGCCATCCAACGTACTAACGCTTCCACGATGTAATACAAGGCCGTTTGGCAGCTACGCTGCGCATGACTACCGCGTTTTGCCGTGTATTGACGATCTTTGATCACATCTAAATAGAATGAACCCATTTCAATTGAACAGAAATGCATTAGACGCTGTACGACCGCATGGGTGTTGTATTCATCATACGCTTTGATGATCTCTTGCTGAGCAGCCAATGCACGACCGACAGCCCAACGATCCAATGCCACCATTTCCTCAACAGGGATCATATCCGTCGCAGGATTAAAGCCATTAAGGTTAGCGAGGAAGAAACGAGCCGTATTACGAATTCGGCGATAAGCATCGGCGCTGCGTTTTAAGATTTCATCAGATACCGCCACTTCACCAGTATAATCGGTTGAAGCGACCCACAAACGTAAGATATCAGCACCTAATTTATTGGTGACATCTTTCGGCGCAACCACGTTACCAATCGATTTAGACATTTTACGTCCTTGACCATCCACCACAAATCCATGGGTTAACACCTCTTTATAAGGTGCTTTACCTTTCATTGCGACCGATGAGATCAATGACGATTGGAACCAACCGCGATGCTGATCCGAACCTTCAAGGTACATGTCAGCTTGTGCTCCGTTAAACTCAGGACGAGTATCAACAACCGCATAATGAGTTACGCCTGAATCGAACCAAACATCCAATGTATCCAGTACTTTTTCATACTGTTCAGCGTCAGCACCCAAGAGCTCAGCAGCATCGACATCCCACCACGCTTGAATGCCTTTTTGCTCAACCAACTGTGCAACTTTCTCAATCAAAGCAGGCGAGTTAGGATGTAATTCTGCCGTCTCTTTATGCACAAATAGAGCAATCGGAACGCCCCAAGTACGCTGACGAGAAATACACCACTCAGGACGGCCTTCAATCATGCCTTCAATACGGCTTTGACCCCAATCTGGCATCCATTTTACGCCTTTGATTTCACTTAAGGCTTGTTCACGCAGCCCCGCTTGGTCCATAGAGATAAACCATTGAGGCGTCGCACGGAAAATGATCGGCGTTTTATGGCGCCAGCAATGTGGATAGCTGTGCTCATAAGCATGGTGATGCAACAACGCACCTTTTTCTTTCAATACTTCAACCACCGCATCGTTGGCTTTAAAGACATGTTGTCCTGCAAACAATTCGGTATCCGAAAGATAAACCCCATTTGAACCGACAGGGTTAGCAACTTCAAGACCGTATTTTTGACCAACGGCAAAGTCTTCTTGACCGTGTCCTGGCGCAGTATGCACCACGCCCGTCCCCGATTCGGTCGTCACATGATCGCCCAAAATGGCGGGAACCGTAAAATCATAGAATGGATGGTTAAACTGAGTGAGCTCAAGCTCGGCACCCGTGGCAAAGCCAAGATTATGGAAGTGCTCAATACCAGCGCGATCGATGACTTGCTTAGCAAGGTCAGAAGCAACAATGATTCGCTCAGGTTGCTCACCTTCAACTTGGATCAAGACATATTCTAAATCATTGCGTAAACAAACCGCACGGTTAGCTGGCAAAGTCCATGGTGTGGTAGTCCAAATCACAATCGAAACCGGCCCATGACCTTGATGCCCCTCTGATAAGCCAAATTTTGCTAGTAAGCTGGCTTCATCAGTAGCACGAAAACGGACATCAATCGACGGCGATACTTTGTTCTTATACTCAACTTCTGCTTCAGCCAACGCCGAGCCACAATCGGTACACCAGTGAACCGGTTTAAAGCCCTTAAGCAGATGGCCATTATCGGCAATTTTACCTAACGCGCGGATAATGTTCGCTTCAGTGGCAAAATCCATTGTCCGGTAAGGTTTATCCCATTCACCAAGAATGCCTAACCGTTTAAAACTCTCTTTTTGTCCTTCAACTTGCCCCGCCGCATAGTCACGACATTTTTCGCGAAACTCTGCCGCCGTCACTTTTTGACCCGGTTTACCGACTTTTTTCTCAACCATTAATTCAATCGGTAAGCCATGACAATCCCACCCAGGGATATAGGGCGCATCAAAACCTGATAACGTTTTGGATTTAATAATAATGTCTTTAAGAATCTTATTGAGTGCGTGACCAATATGAATGTCGCCGTTGGCATAAGGAGGGCCATCGTGCAGGACGAAAGATTTTTTGCCTTGTTTCGCTTGACGGATTGCTCCGTACAGATCTTCTTTGTACCAACGTGCTAGCATTTCTGGCTCACGTTTAGCCAGATCGCCACGCATTGGAAACCCTGTTTCAGGTAAGTTCAGGGTATCTTTATATTCACTCATCGATTCTTAATTCCGTTGTATTGGGCGACGTTAGACATTATACGAATCGGTGGAATCAACCGATTCGCTGTAAAGCTGCTGCAGCCACACCCTTGCTGCCTCAGCATCCAATTCAATTTGTTGTTTCAGTGCATCAAAAGATGCAAATTTTTGCTCATCACGCAACTTGTGCAATAAAGCCACTTCAAGTTGCTTACCATATAGATTGCCTTGAAAGTCAAAAAGATGCACTTCAAGTTGTTGCCGAACACCATTGACTGTCGGACGTTGACCAATATTCGCGACGCCGCCCAAAGGCAATGTCGAAAGACCATAGACCTCAACCACGTAAACACCAGAAACCGGTGATACGCATCGTTTAAGAGGAATATTTGCCGTTGGAAAACCAATCGTTCGCCCCAGTTTACGACCGTGCGAAACACGGCCACTGATACTGTAGGCTCTGCCTAACATCGTATCGGCCGTTGCAAGTTGATCGCTGGCCAATGCTTCTCTGATTAAGGTACTACTGACACGTGACTGCTGAACACAAAAACTTTGTGTACTGACAACCTCGAAACCGTATTGCTCACCGGCTTGACGTAGCATCGCAAAATCACCTTTGCGACCTTGTCCAAAACAGAAATCATCACCAACAACCAGAAACTTAACACCCAATTGCCCGACCAACAAGTCACGGATAAAAGCCTGCGCTTCTAAATTAGCAAAACGGTGGTTAAAATTAACGCACAGTAAGCGATCAATGCCTAATTTCCCTAACTGAACAAACTTATCTCTTAAACGAGTAAGCCTTGCGGGAGCTTTCGATGTTAAAAACAGCTCCATAGGCTGCGGTTCAAAAGTCATCACCACGGAAGGCAAATTCAGCTGTTTGGCTCGCTGAGAAACTTGGCTTAATACTTGTTGATGACCAAGATGCACGCCATCAAAGTTACCGATAGTTAGCACACAACCATGATGATGAGGCTTGATATTATGAATACCGCGGATCAATTCCATTGGGATAAACTTAAAACCTATTATTCTTAATGGTACCGACACCCGATCGCAAAACAGACTGGCGCAAGTGAATCTCAACCATCATTAACGGCAAGAAACACACACCACCAGCACGATTAGAACTGACGATCAGCAGGGCATCTCTAATATGGATGTAAAACCGACGGATTATACCTTAATTGTCATTAATCTGTCGCCGCTTTTAAATCTTTTAAACGTATCCCTAACAATAAGGCCGTTAACAAATAGGCAACCGCTCCGAGTACAATCAACCCACATAAAGTCAATGCTCGTTCAGTTAAACCCCACTTGAGCCAATCGGCCATGGAATCCAACTGCCAATAAATCGCCATGACCATCACAGCACCAGCAATAACTAAACGAGCAATAAATGCTAGCGTTTGGGTCGTCACTTTATACACGCCTTGCTGATGCAATCCACGATAAAGTAGGGCCATATTAATGAATGCCGATAAGGCCGTCGCTGCCGCTAAACCAACATAACCAAAAGGCCAAGCAAAAATCGCATTAAAAATAATATTACTTAGCATAGCTATAATGCCATAACGAACCGGGGTTTTAATGTCTTGTCGTGAGTAATAACCTGGCGCTAAGACTTTAATTAACATAAAGTTTAATAAGCCTGCAGAATAAGCAAACAAAGACAGTGACGCCTGTTGAACATCATGAGCAGAAAACTCACCACGCATAAAAAGCACCATCAACATCGGTTTGGCTAACACCATTAATCCGAGCATCGCCGGAATGCCCAATAAGATGACCATTCTGACTCCCCAATCCATGGTCTGTGCAAAACCGTCTTGATGAGCATCGACATGCTTACGGGATAAAGCGGGTAAAATCACGGTTGCAATAGCAATTCCGAACAAACCAAGCGGAAACTCAAGTAACCGATCGGAATAATAAAGCCAACTGATCGACCCCGTTTGTAAGAAACTGGCAATAAAAGAGTCAAATAGCAGGTTAATTTGGCTAACAGAGACCCCAAAAAGTGCCGGGATCATCAATGTGCGAATTTTAACCACACCGGGATCTTTCCAAGCCCATTTCGGCCTAACTAACATACCTGCTTGGATCAAAAATGGCAGTTGGAATAGAAATTGGACTAAACCGCCCAAAAACACACCTATTGCCAAACCGATTTCTGGTTTAGCGAGATTAGGCGAAATATACCAAGCAGATAAAATCATCATTACATTAAGAAATACCGGCGTAAAAGACGAGACGGCAAATTTTCCTAACGTGTTTAGTACCGCCCCAGAAAGCGCGACAAAGGTAATAAACCATAAATAAGGGAACGTGATTTTAAGTAATAAGCTGGCCAACTCAAACTTTTCGGCAGCCGGACCTCCCGATAACCAATCTAAAAACCAGCCAGCGCCGAATAGCGCTGTTACGACACCGGAAAACAGCACACCGATTAAAGTCACGATCGTCACTAACAAACCAAGAGTACCAGAGACTTTGGCAATCAACTCTCGTGTTTTCTGTTTGTCCCCCGCTGCATGATATTCCGTTAAGACAGGAACAAAAGCTTGCGAGAAAGCGCCCTCAGCAAATAAACGGCGTAAAAAGTTGGGGATACGATTAGCAAAGAAAAACACATCGGCACTCGCTCCCGCTCCCATTAAATTGGCCACGACAATATCCCGCACCAGTCCCAACACTCGGGAAATAAAGGTCATAGTACTGACAACAATACCAGACTTGAGTAAGCGTTTACTCACAGTAACCTCGAAGAAAAAAACTGAATATAAATACAAAGAATGAGTAGAGCGCATAAACCGCCCTTCTCGCCAACTTACCTGAACAATCACGCTCCCAAGTGAGGGTAACCACTGGATGAAGGATAATATCGCGTAATCTTAAATAAGAATGTCAGGATGAGATCAGATAAGTATTAGCATTGCCCAAAAAATACTGTTAGAATCCACGCCATCTTAACCGTGAAAGCCTTGTGATACCAAACTTGTTTGGTTTAGACGGGTTTTTGCACAAATCATTTGACATTTAAGTGCAAATAAGGGATATTTCCGGCCCTTAAATTGTCACCGAACTAAAGTTTTTGGGAGTTAGACCCTTGGCAAATAACAAATCTGCTAAGAAGCGCGCTATCCAATCTGAAAAACGTCGTCAGCACAATGCTAGCCGTCGTTCAATGATGCGCACTTATATGAAGAAAACAGTTGCTGCAATTGCTGCTGGCGACAAAGAAGCTGCAACTGCTGCGTTTGCTGTAGTTACACCAATCCTTGACCGCATGGCGACTAAAGGCCTTATTCATAAGAATAAAGCAGCTCGTCATAAGTCTCGTTTCTCTGCTGCGATTAAAGCTCTATAATAGAACTTGATATCCATCAGTGATAAAAAAACCGGCTAAGGCCGGTTTTTTATTTATCTAACAACTTTGATTTTTCACTCTGTTGATCATAACAAGATTTTTTGTCATGAGGGCATCGTTTTTCATTTCCATTCAATCAAAGTTGGGGAACATCCTGTCAGTGAGCGCAATATAAACCATGTAAAAGCTCAATCATTGCTTTTACTTCATTACTACTCAAGGTATAAAATACCGTTTGCGCCTCTTTGCGCGTCTCAACTAAGCCATCCCGTCTTAGCCAAGCTAGGTGTTGTGACAACGCAGACTGACTCAACTCTAACTTGCTGCATAACTCACCAACGGAAAGTTCTTGATTGTGCAACAAGCAAAGAATTTGTAGCCGCCTCTCATTGGCCATGGCTTTTAATAACACCACTGCCTGAGCGGAGTTTTGTTCCATTTGTTCTAGGTTCATGAGCAAGCCCCTTTAAAAATAACAACTTAAACAAACTGACCTTAACGTGCTATCCGACACAGTAAAAGTGAAGCCATTCAGCGTACGCTCAACAACTTATTATTTTGACGATGAGTTATAACTCTTAAGAGACAAATAACACTGCAGTTCGTTTAAATATATCAGCGCATCCAAGATCAGAACGAACCTGCTATGGATTGACCAATCTGACAGATAGTAATCTATTTGTTAACAATAATATACACCCAAACAAATCGAAAAAGCCCTGCACCACGAATTGAGACAAGCGTTCCATTCAAGCGTGATTATTCAAAAAAATGACTAAAATCAGCATCACAGACACTCTTGACTGCGGGGTGCTGGATCATTCTTTCCGCAAAAATCACGTAGTATTCTTCTTTAATTTCTTCTAAACGACTCAGTAAATGTAAAGAACCTTCCTGTTCCATCTCTGAACGTAATAAAAGCGGAGCCATAAAAATCACATCTGGATGATACAAAGCAAACGCCTTCATTAAAGCCGCATCATCAAATTCTCCCAGAATATTCGGCTGCATACCTTGACGATCAAACCACTGCCTCACTTTACGTCCCATCGCCGTACGCCCTCCGGGAAGCAACAATTTACGCTGAGTGAGTACTGCAGGATATTGGCCATGCTCTACCGCACCACTGGAGAAAAACCCCATGTGGCTTTCACCTAATTTTTTGCTGAATAAACCAGGGCTCTGACTCGAATCAACCGGACAATCGGAAAGGATCATATCCAATTTATGCTGAGATAATTGTTCCAGCAGTAACTCATGGGTCGATTCAAAACAACGCAAATGAATCCGATTGTCTTCCGGCACGGTACTCATCAAAATTTTACTGACTAAACGTTTAGAAAGCGCATCTGCAACCCCGACATCGAAGAGCACATTGGAGCGCTGACTATAATTAACAATATCAAGCATCTCATAGCTGAGCCCAAACATCCGGTCAGCGTATTTAAACACCAACTGCCCTAACTCGGTTGGCTCTATACTGCGACCATTACGCTTAGTTAACTTCCCCGCTAACCTATCCTCTAGCGCTTTTATTTGCCCCGTTACAGTTTGGGGAGTAAGAAAAAGTGCATCAGCCGCTTTAGTAACCGAGCCTTGCTTACAGACCATCCAAAAATAGTAGAGATGATTATAATTAAGATGTGACATGGCGTACTCAATCAATATATGGTCCGTCTGTTATAACAAACTCAGTCCTCACCAGCAAACACTTCGGTTTAACCGAAACATTTACTAAAACATTCTTTGTTTTAACGAATCAAAAAAAAACAAACTGTCATCATTCAGACATAAAAAACATCATTTTCTCGACGAAAACACATCCAGATACAAATTCAAAAACTCAATAATATTATCTAGTTAATAAAGAAATAAGACCTTTAACCCCATCGTTTTAACCAAGCGCTGACTTAACCCCTCCTTTGTAATATTACTGAAATATTTGTCATCTAACATCGCGGACAGATTCAACAACAGACCTCAAACAATCATCAGGTCAATGGAGAACCCCATGATAAACCAAGCGACATCCACAGCGGTGCCAAGCTTAGCAATGACACGTTGGCTACGCTGGATTAACTTGGCACTGATGCTCTATCTATTGTTACTCGCCGTAGCAATGGTAGGCAGTGGATTTAAATGGTCAACGGGAGAGCATGCCAAAGCGCTCTTTGCCTTTGCCGCTCACCCTATCGCCGGTTTAATGATTGGCTTAGTCGCCACAGCCTTAATTCAATCATCCAGTACCGTCACCTCAATTATTGTCGGTTTAGTCGCGGGAGGGTTACCCGTTGAGATTGCTATTCCGATGGTCATGGGAGCCAATATTGGTACAACCGTCACCAACACACTGGTTAGCTTAGGCCATGTTCACTGTAAGCATGAGTTTAAACGAGCATTTGCTAGCGCAACCATTCATGATTTTTTCAATTTGCTCGCCGTACTTATTTTCTTACCTTTAGAGATGATGTTTGGGATTTTCGAAAAAATCTCTTATTGGCTAGTATCTCCTCTTATGTCAACGGGTGATATGAGCGTCAAAGGCCTCGATTTTATTGGTCCAGTGACTAAACCTATCGTTAATGGGCTGCAAGACCAGCTTAGCGTATTCGGTAATGTCTGGGGCGGGGTTAGCATGATTGTACTCGGGATCAGTATTATTTTTGTCGCGATACTGATGATGGGTAAATTAATGAAAAAACTGATGGTCGGCCCTGCTCGCGATATTTTGAAAAGTGCAATAGGTAAAGGCCCTTTACATGGTATCGCTTCAGGTACGGTGGTTACGGTTTTAGTCCAATCATCCACCACAACCACTACCTTGATCGTGCCTTTGGTTGGCTCAGGGGTGTTAAAAGTTCGTGATGTTTATCCTTTCACCCTTGGGGCTAATATTGGAACCTGTATTACCGCTCTTCTAGCCGCAACCGCGGTCTCAGGTGAATTTGCGGTCTTTGCCTTACAAATTGCTCTGGTGCATTTGGTGTTTAATATCACTGCAACACTCTTAATCTTTGGCATTCCATTTTTACGTGAGCTTCCACTGAAAGGGGCAGATTGGATTTCAGATCGTGCGGTAAAGAATAAAGCTTCAGTTGCACTCTATTTATTCATGGTCTTTGTTCTTCTTCCTGGATCAGTTCTCACACTGACAACCTAATCCTTAGCACAATCGGCTACGCCAAAATAACAAAGCCGCCAAAGCATAGTGCTTGGCGGCTTTGACGTTATTGTTCATCGACTCATGTTTTAATCAACGGTTCACCAAAACTCATCACGCTTATCTTTAGTGATTGTCTTTCTCGACGTTGGCTCTTATCTCACACTACACATAGATAAGAACCCACCACTAGACTGAGAAAGGATATTGAATCGGATCATGATGCTGATAATCAGTCACCGAGAAATCATCAAGGGTTACCCATGTTTCTAAATCTTCCAGTGAACGAATCTCTGGATTAATGTGGAACTTGGCTGCCGGTAATGGGTGGCGCTTTAATTGAACATCACGCATTAATTCCAGTTGGTCTTCATAGATGTGCGCGTTAACAATTTTATGGTAAGCCAAGCCCGGTTTTTTACCGGTAATCTGTGCCATAACTGCCAAAAAAACATACACTTGAACCATGTTAAAGTTTAAACCTAACGGCACATCACAAGAACGCTGAGTACTATTAAGGTACAAGGTATCGCCCAATAACGAGAAATGATGGCTATACATACACGGCCGTAAACAGCCCATGTGAAACTCACCCGGATTGTAAAAATTGAGAATTTCCCCTCTATCATCAATACCGTGAGTTAAATCATCAACAATTTTTTTCAGTTGATCAATATGACCACCATCAGGCTTAGCCCATGCACGTCCTTGAACGCCGTAAACTCGCCCCATATCATCTTCACCTTTACGATAAGGATTGGCGAGCCAAGCCGCGTTCATATTCGCATTCGCATCCCATGTTTTGGTACCTAGCTGACGAAAATCTGCGGCACTGTCATAACCACGGATATAACCAAGCAATTCGGCAACCGCTGATTTCCAAAAACTCTTTCGTGTCGTGACTAAGGGAAACTGATTATTTGCGACATCGTAAGTGAGATCGGCATTAATCACGGTCAGACAGCGCTTACCGGTTCGTTCGTTCTCAACCCAGATACCTTGATCAACAATTCTCTGGCAAAGGTCTAAATACTGCTTCACTTTACAACCTTACTTTTTTGCGGGCTATCTTGATACATTTGGCGTTGATACGCCCATACCATTAATATCATTCCGAAGATAATCATCGGCGTAGATAGAATTTGTCCCATGGAGATCACATCACCAAACAAACCGAGTTGCACATCCGGTTCGCGAACAAACTCGACAAGGAAACGGAATGTACCATATCCGATCAAAAATAGCCCAGAAACGGCACCTAGAGGACGCGGCTTTTTGATAAACCAATTTAAAATGAAAAACAGTACGATGCCTTCTAAAACCAGTTCATAAAGTTGTGATGGGTGGCGTGGTAATGGCCCACCATTAGGGAAGACAAATGCCCAAGGAACATCGGTCACTCGTCCCCACAGTTCAGAGTTCATGAAGTTACCTAATCTACCCATGCCTAAACCAAATGGTACTAAAGGGGCGACAAAATCAGCAACACCAAAAAAAGTACGTTGCTGACGACGAGCGTACCAGAACATCGCGGTTATCACACCGAGCAAACCACCGTGAAAAGACATTCCACCGGTCCATACTTTAAAAAGGTACAAGGGATCAGCTAAGAAAAGTTCAAAGTTATAGAAAAGAACATAACCAACTCGTCCTCCAATCACGACCCCTAAAAAGCCAGCAAAAAGCAAATCTGAAACCTGCTCACGCGTCCAACCGCTGCCTGGCTTATCGGCTCGGCGATTAGCTAACCACATCGCAAATAAGAAGCCAAATAAATACATCATTCCGTACCAGCGCACAGAAAGTGGACCGATAGAAAACAACACCGGATCAATATTAGGAAAAGTAAGATAGCCTTGAGACATAAAGTAACGTTCTCTGTCTTAGATAAAAAGTTATTGCAACAACATCGTTATTGCTACGAGCATCAGGAAAAAAGCAAAAAAACGTTTTAACGTGACCGTCGGTAATCGTGACGCTAATTTTGCTCCGATCCGAGTAGTCAAGATTGAGGTGGAGGCAATCGCGAATAATGCAGGAAGATACACATAACCTAAGCTGTACTCAGGTAAGTTTTCGACTCGATAACCATGCAAAATAAAACCTAACATCCCTGAAATGGCAATCACCAAACCACACACCGCCGATGAACCCACTGCTTTGCGCATCTCAACGCCGTGGTGATTGAGGAAAGGCACCGTCAATGATCCGCCGCCAATTCCCGCTAACGTAGAAATAATCCCGATCCCATTCCCTGATAATAACGTCACTATTGCTCCCGGCATCGGCCGTGTTGAACGGGCTTGCATCGAAGAACGCACCATCTGCAGCGCGAGAGCTAAAACGATAACACCAAATACTTTAGGTAGATAATGGCTCGGTATCCACTCGGCAACCACTGAGCCTAAAAAACCACCAGTAAGCACGCCCGGTAGTAACCATTTAACAACAAATAAATCGATATTACCCAGTTTAAGATGATTCAGCGCTGAAGAAATCGAGGTGATGATGATCGTCGCTAAAGAGGTCGCAAGCGCAATATGCATGACGATCTCTGGGCTAATGCCCATTTTCGGTAACAAAAACAATAAGGCAGGAACCACCAACAAGCCGCCACCAATGCCCAATAAACCCGCTAACAATCCGACAACCGAACCTAATAGGATCAGCAAAAGAATATACTCAATACCCACAGTTGTGTCCTATTTCTCTATTTTTTACCAGCCCGCACAAATCCAGCGAAGCCTTTCGTTTCAAAATGATCGAGCATCATATTATAAATGTCATGACCGTACGATTGCATCAAGGCTTTGTCCGCCAATAACTGTAATTCACGTCTTGCCGAATGGCGAACCAAATACTTTACTTTAGCTACATTCGACGCATTCATACTCAACGTGGAGTAGCCTAAACCGATGAGTAATAAAGCACCAAAGGGATCTCCCGCTAGCTCACCACAGACACAGACCGGTAAAGAATACTGCTGACAGGTTTGCGAAATTTGTTTCAATGCCATAATCACTGCAGGATGCATTGAATCATAGACATCCGAAACGTGGGTATTGTTCCTATCAACCGCTAAAAGATACTGTGTTAAATCGTTGGTTCCTACTGAAATAAAATCAACTTTCTTAGCGATCAATGGCAATAGATAGAGCATGGAAGGCACTTCAAGCATAATACCGATTTTAGGTCTGACAATGCTGGCATCGACTTTGATCGATTCTTGATAGGCTTGCTCGATAAATCGCCTCGCGTCATCAAGCTCTTTTACGCCAGAAATCATCGGCAACAAAATACGCAAATTATCATGACCACTACTGGCTCGCAGCATGGCTCGTAATTGAATTAAGAAAATATCGGGGTGATCTAAAGTAAAACGAATACCACGCCAGCCTAAAAAGGGATTATCTTCATCAATGGGTAAATAAGGGAGCGGTTTATCACCACCAATATCTAAGGTCCGCATCACGACTGGCTGATCAGGATAACCTTCAAGCACGGCACGATATTGCTGAATTTGCTCTTCTTCAGAAGGTAAACGCTGTTGGAGTAAAAAAGAAATTTCGGTACGGTAGAGCCCGATGCCATCAATGCCTTGATTAATAGCGATATTCGTATCTGCGCTTAAGCCGGCGTTTAACAGTAACTCTATCTGCACACCATCTTCGGTTAATGCGGGCTCTAAAATTGCCTCATTCACCATTTGTGCCAATTGTCGCTCTTCGTAAGCCAACGCACGATATTCAGCAAGAATAGGCTTACTAGGGGAAATATATAATTTACCACTGTAACCATCAACAATGCCTTTTTTGCCATTCACTTGCTTTAAGTTCAGTGACACACCCATCACTGCAGGAATACCCAACGCGCGAGATAAAATGGCAGCATGTGAATTGGCCGCCCCCTCTAAAGAGACCACGGCCAATAACTTATCTTTTGGTAACCCCGCCAGTATCGATGCGGTAAGCTCTCGTACCACTAAGATAATCGGTTTATCTAACTGCTGCTGTTCATGTTCTGTATTGTAAAGAAAATAGAGTAACCGCTGCCCCAGTTCACGTATGTCTTGTGAACGCTCACGCAAATAAGCATCGGACATACGAGCAAAGCGGTTGGAATAGCTTTCGACAACTTGGCGCACCGCCCAGTCAGCGCGATCACCTTTCAGAACTTGCGCTTTCAGATCATTACGCAACATCGGATCATTGAGTAAGTGGGTAAATAAATCGAAAATCGCCAGCGCTTCTTTATTGATATCGTTATCAAGCTTTTTACGTAACTTACGAAAATCATTCAACGCATTTTCAATTGCCCGCGTTAACCAAGCTTGTTCTCTCTCTTTATCTAAGGTTGAGGCGGGAGAGACGTCTGTTAACTGCGGTTGAGAGTCATCCCACCATAACTCACCAATCGCGACTCCCGTTGAAGCAGCGATGCCACTGACAGACTGTTGTTTCTTAGATAACAGCCAGTGTCCTTGCGTTTGTGAGTGGGCAATGATCACCGCTAACTGAGCCGCCAGCGTCACCAAGAAAGAGACTTCCATCTCGCTAAACAGACGGGGCGATTTTTGCTGTACCACCAAAACTCCCAACACTTGTTTACGATAAATGATGGGCGTACCAAGAAAAGAGTGATAAACCTCCTCTCCCAGTTGTTTAAAATATTTAAAATTAGGATGTTGTGACGCTTTAGCAAGGTTAATCGGCTCAGCGGTGCGTTTGACTAAACCCACTAAGCCTTCATCAAAGCCAATATGAATTTTATCGCCTTTGAATTTTAACCCTTGCGTCGCCATTAACTCGAGGCGAGACATCTCTTCATTTGCTAAGTAGACCGTACAACACTCGGTGCTCATCGCTGTGCACGTCTGTTTGACAAAAATATCCAATGCTTGATAAACATCTTCCACTTTTGATACTTGTTCAACAATATCCCTTAGCTGAGAGAGCATGTTATCCCCTACGGTTTTTTCGTTTACCTTTTATTTTACGTTCCTTAAACGGCATGGCTAAAGAGACAAACTCTTTCATTGCTCGCCGATAAACATCACGCTTAAAAGACACAACTTGCCTAACTGGATACCAATAGCTTACCCAGCGCCAACCATCAAATTCAGGGGTACTACCGCGTTGCATGTTGATTTTTGATTCATCACATTCCAGACGCAGTAAGAACCATTTCTGTTTTTGTCCAATACAGACAGGTTGAGAGTCCCATCGCACTAAGCGTTTTGGTAATTTGTATCTTAACCAATGACGACTAGTGGCAATGACTTTAACATCTTTCTTCGTTAAACCAACCTCTTCGTAAAGCTCCCTAAACATTGCTTGTTCGGGAGATTCACCCTCATCAATTCCCCCTTGAGGAAACTGCCATGAGTGTTGTCCATATCGTTTCGCCCAGAATACCTGACCATGGTTGTTACAAATCACAATACCTACATTGAGTCGGTAACCATCGCCATCGATCACTGGCAAACCTCTCATAAAATCTTAATGATGTTGATTTTTCCACATATCCCCAGCAGGAGCAAACGAACTCGTGTGATTCAGGCGAGATTTATTAACGATCAAGAGAAAACTGCATAACTTTCACTCACTCCTATAGTTATCAACAACAGAATGAGAGACAGAGCACATTTATTCACGTTTTCTGTGAATAACCATGTGAAGAAAACGAAGAGCTAGGAAAGAAATGCTACATTTAATCCTATCATTAAACCGACAACAAAAAATAAAACGAGAAATAAACCTTAAAAAACAAAAAGATGAAAATAATTAAAATATAACACTTAGAATATCGAGGGAAAGATCAAACGTATAACTACGCCGCTCAAAGATCCATCAAATGTGTGGTTATCCACACTTGAATGAATTTATCAGCCTAACATTGGTTTTTCATCGCTCATATCGCTAGTGAAAACCCTGTTTATTCATACATGAATTAGATAAACCCTAACTATCGACGATTATTTAGGTTCGGTTGTGGATAACTTTTAATGATGATCTTTTCATCACTTCATCGTAAAGAGTCTATTACTCCCGGAAAGGAGTTTTTGTTACACTAGGACTTTTACCTCAGTGCCTTTCCTATGCCATTAGAACCTAAAAGTGAACAAGAGCTTCTTTATCGAGCACAACACATTGCAGGACTGAGTTTTGCAGAACTTGCTGAGCATGCGCGGATTCCCGTTCCTGCGGATCTAAAAAAAGATAAAGGTTGGGTGGGTCAACTATTAGAGTGGCATTTAGGCGCAAGTGCTGGCAGTAAACCGCAACAAGACTTTGCCGATTTAGGTATCGAGCTAAAAAGCATTCCGATTGGTTATACTGGTAAGCCTCTTGAAACCACCTTTGTGTGCGTCGCACCGTTAACGGGTGTCCAAGGACTGACATGGGAAAATAGTCATGTCCGACATAAACTGTCTCGCGTGTTATGGATCCCCGTTCAAGGAGAGCGAGAGATCCCGTTAGCGGAACGTCGAGTAGGATCGCCTCTGATTTGGAGCCCTTCAGCTACAGAAGAAGCACAATTAAAAGCCGATTGGGAAGAATTGATGGAGTTTATTGTACTCGGTAGAATTGCTGATATTACCGCAAGACATGGTGAAGTATTACAACTTAGGCCGAAAGCCGCTAATAGCCGAGCGTTAACCGAAGCCTATGGCGCCAATGGTCGCCCTATCCGAACGTTGCCACGTGGCTTTTATCTGCGTACTCAATTTACCGCGCAAATACTCCAACAGCATTATCTGTATTAAGCCATGCTCACCAAACTGTCAACGGGTGATCCCTTCTCTTCTACGTTAAGGTGAAACCCGTTTAAGGTGAAACGGGCAGTGACTTTACCCTGTCCCTTGGATTATAGTGGAATCAATCTATTCAGTTTCTATCTCCCGAAATCCTGAGCGTTTACGACAAACGAGGACTTTTCGTCCCTACGGTTTTACGAAGCGCCGACTAGAGGTAAGGGAGCTTAACGGTAACAAGGAAGTACAATGCAATATACCAAATTACCGCATTCAACATTAGAAATAAGCAAAATTTGCTTAGGTACCATGACGTTTGGTGAACAAAATGATCAAGCACAGGCCTTTCAGCAACTGGATTACGCTCTTGAACGTGGCGTCAACTTTATCGACACGGCTGAGATGTATCCTGTCCCACCCAGCGCAAAAACCCAAGGCCTAACCGAAGAGTACATCGGTCGCTGGTTAGAGAAATCTTCGAAACGCGAAAAAGTCGTTCTCGCCACCAAAGTGGCAGGCCCGCGTAGTGTCAGTTATATTCGCGATAAAATGGCTCTGGATCATCGTAATATTCATCAAGCGATCGACGATAGTTTACGTCGCTTAAAAACCGATTATGTCGATCTCTACCAATTGCACTGGCCGCAACGTCAAACCAATACCTTTGGTCTCCTCAATTACCCTTATCCGGAGACTCAAGAAGAGATCACCTTGATCGAAACCTTAGAAGCCATGAACGATTTGGTTCGGATGGGAAAAGTGCGTTATATCGGCGTTTCAAATGAAACTCCTTGGGGATTAATGACGTATCTTCGTCTGGCGGAGAAACACGATTTACCACGCATGGTCTCGATCCAAAACCCTTACAACTTACTGAATCGTAGTTTTGAAGTCGGGCTTTCAGAGATAAGCCACCACGAAGGCGTTAAGTTACTCGCTTACTCTCCATTGGCGTTTGGTGCCTTGAGTGGTAAATATTTACATGGTGCACGCCCTAGCGGTGCACGCTGCTCTTTATACGAACGTTTTCAGCGTTATTTCACACCGCAAGGGATAGCCGCGACACAAGCGTATGTTGATTTAGCGCATGAGTTTGATTTGGATCCCGCACAGATGGCGCTGGCTTTTGTTAATCAAAGACCATTTGTCGCTGCTAATATCATTGGGGCAACGACGCTTGAGCAATTAAAAGCCAATATTGATAGCGTAGAGGTTGTGCTGAGCGAAGAGCTGCTTGGTAAGATCAATCAGATTGCGATTCAATACTCAAATCCCTGCCCATAAACGCGATACGGCACCGTTAGGTTCTTTTTCAGGAGCCTAACGGCTGAGGTAAATAGCACTAAAAAATCGAGTCAGAGAGCAAGCCATGCTTATTCAAGAGACGATACATGGTCGCTCTGGATATGGCCAACTCTCTTGCTGCATGAGTGATTTGCCCTCGATGAGACTCTAACGCTTGCACTAATGCCTCTCGCTCTGAACGCTCTTTAATACTTTTTAACGTCCTTTTACTTTCACGTTTAGGTAGGTCAAGCTGCGTTTCATCAAGCATGATCGAATCAGACATTAATACCATTCGCTTAATTTGATTCATTAACTCACGTACGTTACCCGGCCAATCATATCGCTCCATACTTTGTAGCGCCTGTTCAGAAAAGCTGCGGGCTTGCGCGTTGTACTCTTTGGAGTACTCCTTTAAAAAATGGCCAGCAAACAGTGCAATATCACTTGCTCGCTCTCGTAAGCTAGGCACATTAATCCGCAGTACATTGATGTAATGATAAAGCTCTTCATTAAAATCACCATCAATCAAGGCTTTTTCAATATCAGTCGTATGGGTGGCTAGAATTCTGACATCCACCGCCTTTGCACCAATTGACGCCGGTAAGGTCCCTTGTTGGAAAAAATGCAATAAGTTGAGCTGTTGTCGTTTCGGTAGGGCCAGGATGTCATTGAGTAATAGTGTCCCCTGATGAGCTTTCGCTAATAAAGGGGGGATTGAATCGGGATGTCCGATACCAAATAACTCGGCTTCAAGTTGATGTTCGGGTATCGCTCGGCAATTAACACTGACAAAAGGTTGATGAGCGCGAGACGAGGTATTATGAATGGCTCTGGCGACCCTTTCTTTACCGACTCCATTTTCTCCGGAGATAAGAATACTGACATCCGTTGGCGCGATACGTTTAATTTGATCGCGTAGCCGTTTAATTGGCAGTGATTCCCCCAATAAGTCCATTTGGTTATTAATACCGTAGTTCGGCCATACTTTTTTTTCTAATTGCAACATACCCAATTGATGGCCAATGGTACTCAGTAATTGAGCATCAGGGATTGGCGCGGTAAAAAAATCGATACAGAAATTGACGATAAACTGGCAAATCGTATCAGAGCTGAGTTGAGACTCACGAATGAATGCCAACCAACGAACCTGCTTATGGCTACTCACCAAATTAGCGATGCCATTTAAGCTAAATTCATCATGGCTAAGATCAACAATACCAATGCATGGCCCAGTATTCGTAAATTGTTGGTCTGCTTTACGCAAATCAGCACATTGCATGCAACGCCATCCGGCCTTTTCTAAAACGGTTAACCACGGTTCGTAGCTGCCCCCAACGACAATCAGCGAACCGGGAACACAATCCATCCGAAATTGAGTGCCCATCAACAGGTTTCCTTATGAGTATTATTGTTATACAGCGCTGAATTGATTGATACCCATACAGCTTGGAGATACAGTCGGCAACCAAAACGGGCTTGGTCCGCCTCTCAATACCACTAACGATGACAAAAAGCCCCGCTTAACCAATCGGATTAGCGCACCAATTGGCCAAAAAGCAAAGATCGTTTTCGCTACCTTAGCGGTACTCTAAAATAGAATCTATCTCACGAGTAAGACTATAGGAAATATCACCCATAAACGAAGGGGTAATGACGGTTTTTTTGATCGCACGGCCTTTATTACACCAATCCATTACTCGTTAATGCCATCGTCAATGCATCTTCCCCAGTATCAAGCATAAAAAAACCGCCTCGTGGGCGGTTTTCAAATCATCATCAACCATTACTGCTGTGGACGCATCGCTGGGAATAAAATAACGTCACGAATCGTATGCGTATTAGTCAATAACATCACTAAACGGTCAATACCAATTCCTTGACCTGCCGTCGGCGGCAAACCATGCTCAAGCGCAGTAATATAATCTGCGTCGTAGAACATCGCTTCATCATCACCAGACTCTTTCGCTTCAACTTGTGATTTAAAGCGTGCATCTTGATCTTCAGCATCATTCAGTTCTGAGAAGCCGTTTGCTACTTCACGACCGCCAATGAAAAACTCAAAGCGATCAGTAAAGAATGGATTATCATCACTACGACGAGCCAATGGTGAGATATCCGCTGGATAGCCAGTAATGAATGTCGGCTGCATCAGTTTCGGCTCTGCGGTTTCACCAAAAATTTCTTCAAGAAGCTGGCCGCAAGTCCAGAAAGGTTCGACATCAACATGAACCGATTTGGCAATCGAGACCATAAGATCACGATTTTGCAGATCATCTTCGGTTAATGCTTGAATTTGCGCATGCTGAGGATTGTAGTGCTTGATGGCTTCAAACATGCTCATGCGAGCGTATTTACCACCAAATTCCACGGTTTCATCACCATAAGGCATCGACGTTGAGCCGAGGACTTCAAGCGCAACCGTACTCAGTAGTTCTTCAGTGAAATCCATCAAATCTTTATAATCTGCATACGCCATATAGAATTCCATCATGGTGAATTCTGGGTTATGACGCGGCGACAAACCTTCGTTACGGAAGTTGCGGTTGATTTCAAAAACGCGATCAAAGCCACCGACAACCAAACGTTTTAAGTAAAGCTCTGGCGCAATACGTAAATACATCGGCATATCAAGCGCGTTATGATGGGTGATAAATGGACGTGCACTGGCACCACCAGGGATGACATGCATCATCGGGGTTTCGACTTCCATAAATTGTTTTGAAGTCATGAAATTACGAATCGCTGACATCACTTTAGAGCGGATGACAAACGCTTGACGAGAATCTTCATTGACTATCAAATCAACGTAACGTTGACGATAACGCATCTCTTGATCGGTTAAACCATGGAACTTTTCAGGTAATGGACGCAGCGCTTTAGTGAGCAGTTCATACTGCTCAATATTCACGTAAAGATCGCCTTTACCAGACTTATGCAAAGCGCCTTTTACACCAATAATGTCACCAATATCAAGCCCTTGATATTTTTCTTTTAGCTCAGCTTGTACCGTTTTATCAGCATAAGCTTGAATACGACCAGACGTCTCTTGAATCACTAAAAAAGGACCACGCTTAGCCATCACTCGACCCGCGATGGAAACAACATGATTGAGTGCTTCCAGTTCTTCTTTGCTCTTCTCACCGAACTCTGCTTGTAGATCACCCGCTAAGCTATCACGACGAAAGTCATTCGGGTGACCGTTCGCCTTACAACTTTTACGGATGTGCTCTAACTTACTACGACGCTCTGCAATTAGTTTGTTTTCTTCTTGCGCGATTTGCTCTTGATTCGTTTCGTTTTGAACAGCATCAGTCATTTTGCATGTACCTTGTTTTGTCGGTAAAAAGCTTACAGACCTGATTTCAGGCTAGCTTCAATAAATTTATCTAAATCACCATCGAGAACCGCTTGTGTATTACGGTTCTCAACTCCAGTACGCAAGTCTTTGATCCGTGAATCATCTAATACGTAAGAGCGAATTTGGCTTCCCCAACCAATGTCCGATTTAGCATCTTCATTGGCTTGTTTTTCAGCATTTTGTTTTTGTAATTCCAACTCAAACAATTTGGCGCGTAGTTGCTTCATCGCTTGGTCTTTGTTTTTATGCTGAGAACGATCGTTTTGGCACTGCACCACGGTATTGGTCGGAACGTGGGTAATACGCACCGCCGATTCTGTGGTGTTAACGTGCTGACCACCAGCCCCCGATGCACGATATACGTCAATACGTAAATCTGCAGGGTTAATATCTACGGCAATATTTTCGTCAATTTCTGGGTAAACAAATGCTGAAGCAAAAGAAGTATGACGACGGCCGCCAGAATCAAACGGGGATTTACGAACTAAACGATGCACTCCCGTTTCGGTTCTTAGCCAGCCATAAGCGTAGTCCCCGATAATACGCACAGTCGCCGATTTAAGTCCAGCAACATCACCCTCGGAAACTTCAATCACTTCGGTTTTAAAGCCTTTATCATCCGCCCAACGCAAATACATCCGCAACAGCATTGACGTCCAGTCTTGAGCTTCTGTACCACCAGAACCAGCTTGCAAATCAATGTAGCAATGCGCAGCATCGTGATCACCAGAAAACATACGCCGAAACTCTAATTGCGCGAGTTTCGCTTCAAGCTCTTCGAGTTCAGGCAAAACTTCATCAAACGTTTCTTGATCCTGAGCTTCAATCGCCAGTTCAAGTAAACCTTCGACATCATCAACCCCCTGTTCAAGCTGGTTAATGGTTTCCACTACCGCTTGTAACGAAGATCGCTCTTTGCCTAACGCTTGTGCGCGCTCAGGTTCATTCCAGACATTGGGTTGTTCAAGTTCAGCATTGACTTCTTCTAGACGCTCTTGCTTAGCGTCATAGTCAAAGATACCCCCTGAGGATCGATGTGCGCTGTGACACGTCCTGGATACGGGTTTTAATCGGATTGATTTCAAACATAGTTATTTTGACTTTATGAATAGAATTTAACCGCAGAATTCTACTGAAAAATGTGACGAAGATACAGGAAAAGTTGTCTAGAAAAAAGGCGGAGTCAACGACTCCGCCGAGGGGAAAGTTTGATTTTAGCGACAACCCGCCATTAACCATCACTCGGATGAATGGCGGTAAAGCGCTTCTGGTACCTAGAGGAGAGACTCCTCATTAATACGCCCAATCAACAGTGCCACTAAGCGACATCATTAGAAGATTGTTCTACCACTGAGCGAGCCATAAAGAACATGCATATTAGCGCCGCTAAAGACGGTAAAACCCAACCCATACCAACATCAAACAGTGGTAACATGTCGAACATTGACATATCAAGCCCGACAACCTGAGCAGCATCAATTAAAGCAAACAAGAACGCAACCAAGGTCACGACTCGAAATGCCACTTTAGGATTCGGCATTTTGTGACGCACAAAGGCGAGAACCACCAGAGCTATCGCGACAGGATAAAGCGCAACCAAGACTGGAATCGATAAAGCAATCAGCTGAGATAAACCAACATTAGCAACCACAGCACAAGCAACGCCATTAATCACTACCCAAGCGCGGTATGGAAGAGGCGTCAAGGAGCAGAAATAGTCAGAACATGCAGAAATAAGACCAATCGCCGTCGTTAAACAGGCTAAAAGCACGATCGTGGATAAGACTAATTGGCCATAAGGACCAAATAAGGCTTGGACATATTGGCTCAATATAAAGCCACCATTGTCCGCCCCACCCGCGATGGCTGAGCTGGTTGCGCCAAGATAAAACAGAGAGATGTACACCGAAGCAAGACCAAAGGCAGCAATAAAGGCTGAACTGATGAGGTATTTCGTCGTCGCTCGCTGCTCGGTGATGCCCTTACTACGCAAGGCATCAACAATTAACATCCCAAACATCAAGGCTGCTAAGGTATCCATGGTGTTGTAACCTTCCAAGAAACCTTTAGTGAAAGGCTGAGTAGCATAAGGCCCGGTGGCCGGCATCCAATCGCCTTGAGGGTCTAGGAATACGCCAATCGCCAACACCACAAGACCGATAAATAAGGCCGGTGTCAACACTTTACCGATCAAATCAATTAAACGCCCTTGCGACCAAGAAAAAAACATCGCCACCAAAAAGAAAAGGATCGAAAAAATAGTCAGGTGAGCTTGGGAGCTATCAGCAAAGAGCGGACTAACGGCCATTTCATAAGCAACGAGCCCGGTTCGTGGCGCAGCAAAAGCCGGACCAATAATAATGAAGATCAATACAGCAATCAGTGTCGCCACTTTGGCGGGGAGATCTTTAGTGAGGTGATTCCAACTGCCTCCAGCGATCGCCACCGCAATGATCGTCACTAAAGGCAGTCCTACCGCCGTCAATAAAAAGCCACTCATGGCGGACATCAAGTTTATCCCAGCTTGTTGACCCGCTAATGGCGGAAAGATAATGTTGCCTGCGCCTAAAAAGAAGGCAAATAGCATAAAGCCTAATGCGGCAATATCTGTTAATTTTAACGTCTGTTTCACAGATAACCCTTATATTACGTATTTAATGAATGTTGTGTGTGCATCTTTAGACAGTACAAGCCATCTAATTTTTAGTGAAGGCGAATAATGAACAACCTATCCGCATTTCGCAATAGCTAAGGGAAAAACACTACATTAATTTATACCGAAGGTTCAATAGCAGTTGAATACACTAACTTTAAAAACATTAACGGAATGATATTTCAATTATCACCCCAAACGTTCCGGTGTTGACCAGCATAAAACACCAAACAAAAAACCAACAGTAGCTTAACTTTCTAAAAACAAATCCATAGCGATATTTAATGAATACTGATTTACCGATAACCAAAGGCTTTCATTTTAAGCAATTTACCATTGAAACAGGACACAGTGGGATGCCCGTCAGTACTGATGGCGTACTATTGGGAGCTTGGGCTTTCAGCCGACCACCCGATCGTTTACTGGATATCGGTTGTGGTACTGGCTTATTAAGCCTGATGTGCGCACAACGCTTTACCAATAGCCAAATTTGCGCTGTCGATATTGACCAACAAGCATTTTTAGCCGCTTCAAATAATATTCGTCGCTCAGTATGGTCGTCACGCATTGAAGTGAGGCATGGTGATATTACCGCCTTACGTTTTATTCAGCCGTTTGATGCCATCATCTGTAACCCACCCTATTTTAATAGCGGGCAACCCGCTCAACAGCAAACGCGAGCGATCGCACGCCACACAGAAACACTGTCTCACCAACAATTACTAGACTGTTTCGCACAACATTTATCCGTGCAAGGTACCGCCAGCTTGATTTTACCTCTGCAAGAAGGGCAAGTTTTTATTGATCAAGCGCAGCAACAAGGTTGGTATTTAACTCGACTCTGTCAAGTTAGGACCACACCACACAAACCGATTCAACGGCTATTATTTGAACTGAGCCGAATTCATCAACCATTACAAGCGAGCGAGCTGATCATTCGTGAATCCAATGACTATAGTGAAGCATTTATTCAGCTTACCCGTGCTTTTTATCTTAAGATGGTGTAATTAAAGATGTGATCTAGACGTGGATCCAACTATAATGTGCGCCCTCTATTTTAGACTATTCAGCCCGAGCCTTGCGGAGTAAATAAACTGTGACTAAAACCTTTGCTGACCTAGAACTGGATGACAATCTCCTTGATGCGATTAAAGAATTAGGCTTCGAACGCCCAACTCAAGTGCAAGAGGAGGCGATTCCCCACGCCCTGGACGGTAGAGATATTCTTGCCTCTGCTCCGACAGGCACCGGAAAAACGGCAGCGTTTGTGATTCCAGCTCTGCAATATTTACAAGATTTTCCACGTAAGAAACCGGGACCAGCGCGCATGCTGATCCTAACCCCAACACGTGAATTAGCGATGCAGATCACTGAGCAAGCTCGTCAGCTCGCCAAACACACTCGGCTGAATATCTTCACCATCACTGGTGGTGTGCAATATCAAGAACACGCCGATATTTTAGCGACCACACAAGATATTGTGGTGGCTACACCGGGGCGTCTGCTTGAATACATTAACGCTGAGCGCTTTGATTGCCGAGCGATTGAGTGGTTGATCCTTGATGAAGCAGACCGCATGCTGGACATGGGCTTTGGTCCTGTGGTCGACCGTTTAGCCGCCGAATGCCGCTGGCGTAAACAAACCTTGCTCTTTTCCGCGACCTTAGAAGGCCGTGGTGTTGAAGGGTTTACCGCGGATCTCCTGAATAATCCAGCAGAAATTACCGCAGAGCCGCCTCGTCGTGAACGAAAAAAAATCGCACAGTGGTATCATCGTGCTGACAGCATGAAGCATAAACTCGAGCTATTGAAAGTGATTCTTACCCAGCAAGCTGAGCGTTCAATCGTGTTTATCAAAACTCGTGAACGTTTAGCAGAACTACGCGGAGAGTTAGAGCGAGCTCAAATCCCTTGCGCTTGGATTCAAGGTGAAATGCCACAAGATCGACGTAATAATGCCATCAGTCGTTTTCGTGAAGGCGATATCAATATCCTACTTGCGACCGATGTTGCTGCGCGAGGCATTGATATTCCCGATGTCAGCCACGTGATTAACTTTGATATGCCACGCAGTGCAGACGTCTATCTCCACCGTATTGGTCGAACTGCTCGAGCCGGTAAAAAAGGCAATGCGATCTCTTTAGTCGAAGCGCATGATCAAATGATGATGGATCGTGTCGCTCGCTATGTAAAAGAAGAGATTAAAGAACGCTTTATTGATGGATTACGCCCAACACATAAAAAATCTGTGTTTAAGAAAAAGAAAAAAGACGAGAGTAAAAAGAAAGTTGCCGCCAAAAGCGTAAAGAAAAAAACCAAGAAAAAGAAATAAGCCCAATAAAAAAAGCCGATGAACAATCCATCGGCTTTTTTTATTACTCATCCGTTAACGATGCCGCTAGTGTTCACGTGTCGCTCGGAAAATAATCTCCGGAGCACGTTCTTGCGCTAAGTTAAGGTTAACCATGGTTGGAGCGATATACGCTAAGTTATCACCGCCATCCAGAGCTAAATTACTTTGGTTTTTACGCTTAAACTCTTCGAGCTTCTTCGCGTCAGCACACTCAACCCAACGCGCGGTTGCCACATTGACGCCTTCGTAAATCGCTTCCACATTGTATTCTGATTTCAAACGTGCCACGACCACGTCAAACTGCAGTACCCCCACCGCACCAACAATCAAATCGTTATTTTGCAGTGGACGGAAAACTTGCACGGCTCCCTCTTCAGAGAGTTGCACTAGCCCTTTCAGTAGCTGTTTTTGTTTAAGAGGATCGCGCAGACGAATGCGACGGAACAGCTCTGGAGCAAAGTTAGGGATCCCAGAAAATTTCAATGATTCACCTTGGGTAAATGTATCGCCAATTTGAATCGTACCGTGGTTATGCAAACCAATGATATCTCCAGCGAAAGCTTCTTCGGCACGTGAGCGGTCACCAGCCATAAAGGTCACCGCATCAGAAATACTGACTTGCTTACCAAGGCGAACATGATTCATCTTCATGCCCTGTTTGTACGTCCCAGAAACAATGCGCATAAAGGCAATACGATCTCGGTGTTTAGGATCCATATTGGCTTGAATTTTAAACACAAAACCGGAGAACTTCTCTTCCGTCGCTTCAACCACGCGCTCATTTGCTTGACGAGCCAAAGGCGCAGGAGCCCACTCGGTTAGCCCATCGAGCATATGATCAACACCAAAGTTACCGAGTGCAGTACCAAAAAATACCGGCGTCAGCGCACCTTGCATAAACAGCTCAAGATCAAACTCGTGAGAGGCACCCAACACCAACTCTAACTCTTCACGTAATTGATTGGCTAAATCAGTCCCAATTTGAGTATCTAACTCCGGGTTATTTAGCCCTTTGATCACTCGTTGCTCTTGGATAGTATGTCCCTGTCCAGAAGAGTATAAAATGGTTTCATCACGATGGATGTGGTATACCCCTTTAAAAGCCTTACCACAACCAATCGGCCATGTGATCGGTGCACAAGCAATGTTTAGCTCATCTTCGACCTCATCGAGCAGCTCCATCGGATCTCGAATTTCGCGGTCCAATTTATTCATAAAGGTAATAATTGGCGTATCGCGCAGACGAGTAACTTCCATCAACTTACGCGTTCTATCCTCAACCCCTTTTGCCGCATCGATCACCATCAGACATGAATCGACCGCGGTTAATGTCCGATAGGTATCCTCCGAGAAATCTTCGTGTCCGGGAGTATCAAGGAGATTGACCAACGCATTTTGATAAGGGAACTGCATTACCGATGTGGTGACAGAAATGCCGCGCTCTTTCTCCATCTCCATCCAGTCAGATTTAGCATGCTGTGCAGAACCACGGCCTTTTACTGTACCTGCGGTTTGAATAGCGCGTCCAAATAATAAGACTTTTTCGGTAATGGTAGTTTTACCCGCATCGGGGTGCGAAATAATAGCAAAGGTTCGGCGCTTTGAGACTTCGCCGATAAAAGGAGTCGTTGACATGCAAGGTATCTTCTTTTTCGGCCGACAGCTAACTCAATGCGAGGTGTCGACCTTATGGTTCAAATTATCGGATATTCTCGCTGATCTTAAGGCTTGGAGCAACTAAAGGCGTATCGCATTATTTAATCAGAAAAGTTAATTTATCTATCATTATGAACTATAAATACTAAACACCTAAAAATAGATTCAACGCTGATGACATTAAAGCCTATCAACTCCCTTGCGTTTCGACAAGCGAACACCGTATTTTGGGTCTCCGTGTTGGTTGGCCTGTGCTTTAGCATGTACCATACTTTGGTCGATTTGCATCATGAACAAAAACGAGTTGAAGAGTATTATCAATTCAAACTCGTGCAAAATTACACCAATGCCAGCCAAGCGGCTTACCATCTTAATCATCTATTGGCAGAGCAAGTGGTCTCTTCTTTAATGACGGATCCTGCCATCATTAACGCAGCAGTGATTGATGATTTTGGTGATGTACTGGCTAAGCAGCAACGACCTATCAGTCATCACTCATTAATGATAAACGGTTTGGTGAGTTACCTTACACCTGAAAGTCCAGTTTTTGTCAGTGAATTACATCAACCCGATTCACAGATTGTGGTCGGCAAACTGACTTTTATGATTGATGGCAATAGCATTGCTCATGCGTTTATCGCCAAAACCACCCGAGTGATTCTGTTTGACTTACTGCGTAATACGTTATTAACGGTTATTTTACTGGCCTTTTTTTACCGCAAACTCTCGCGTCCTATCACCAGCTTAATTGACTGGGTACGTTCATTACCTACGGCTCAATCACCCATCCCCACCAATTTACTACGCCCCAAAGATGAATTAGGCGAGCTTGCCTCTAGCTTTCATTCTTTATGGCAAGACAAAGAAAAAGCGCAAGCCAAACTAAACTATTTAGCCTACTACGACGGCTTAACTGGATTAGCTAACCGAGGACTATTACTGCAAACACTGACTCAAGCGATTGAATACGCACATCAACGCCAGCAAACGGGTGCGCTTTTTTACTTAGATTTAGACCGCTTTAAAACCATTAATGATTCTTTAGGACACACGATTGGTGACACCTTAATTCAATCCATTGCCCACCGTTTACAAGCTTGGGCAAACCATAGTTATACTGCCGCTAGAGTCGGTGGTGATGAATTTGCAATCATTATTCCTAGTTTACCTTATCAACAAATTTCCAGTATCGCTCAGCAGTTACTGGCTTTGTTGGCTAATCCTCACTCGATCGATGGCCACCAGCTGTATTGTACTGCCAGCATTGGCATTGCCACCTTCCCTTCTGAAGGGGTCACCAGTTTGGATGTGTTTCGACAAGCGGATACCGCCCTTTACCGTGCAAAAATCTGTGGGCGAAATAAATATTTATTTTATGAACCCGAAATGCAGGCGCAAGTAGAGACGTTTCTTGATATAGAGAAGGGGCTTCATGAAGCTTTGCAATTCCATCAATTAGAGCTTTATTACCAACCACAAGTGAATGAGCAGCATCAATTGATCGGTGTCGAAGCGTTAATCCGTTGGCATCATCCAGAAAAAGGGTTACTTCCTCCCGGTATTTTTATGCCGGTCGCCGAAGAGACCGGACAGATTTTACCGATTGGCCGCTGGATCATCGAGCAAGCTTGTTATCAACTCTCTCAATGGCAAAAACGTGGCGTGCTTCCTGAACATTTTCGTCGTCTAGCGATCAATATTAGCCCTCTTCAATTTTCACAGGCTTCTTTTGTAGAGCATATCGTCGCAACTTTGCAGCAAAGCGGGATCAGTGGTGATTATATTGAGTTAGAAATCACTGAAGGCTTACTGTTAGAGAATATCGATGAAGCCATTCAAAAAATTGCTCAACTAAAAAGTCAGTCGCTGCATCTGGCGATTGATGATTTTGGCACGGGGTATTCATCGCTACGCTACTTAAAAGATCTTGCGGTTGACGTATTAAAAATCGATCGTTCTTTTGTTACCCAATTACACTTAGATCCTAGCGCACAGGCGATTGTCGATACTATTTTATTGATTGCCAAACGTCTTGATTTGCAAGTGATTGCCGAGGGCGTTGAAGATAAGTTCGAGCTAGAAGCACTAAAAACCATGGGTTGCACACAGTTTCAAGGTTATTTGTTTGATAAGCCGTTGACCTGTCAAGAACTTGAGCAACGATTTACTCACCATTGTTACTCAAAAACGTCTTAGCGATGAATAAAAAGAGCGCGATACCCACAACGCTGAAGTATTAGTGAATGAAGAAATCAAAGGAAGAAATAACTCATGATGATCGCATCTTCTTTGCCATGCTCGGTCGGGTAATAATTAAAACGTCGATCAATCTCGTTAAAACCTGCATCTTGATACAACTGAAAAGCGCGTTGGTTACTCGCTCGCACTTCTAACCAAGCACTTTGTGCTTGCAAGCGCTCACCTTGCTGAATAAAGTCTTCAATCAATTGCTTACCGTAACCTTTACCCTGCTCACTTGGCGCAATCGCTAAGTTAAGTAAGGTAATTTCACCGACAACATGCTGCGCATAATAGTACCCCAATAGCTGATCGTTAAGTAACATAGCTCGATGACATGCGCCACGGCTAGCTAAATCATTAATCATGCTCTGTGACCAAGGGTGAGAATGAGCCTGTTGTTCTATCGACCAAACTTGGCGTAAATGTTCAACAGAAAGGGGAACAAAATGGATACTCATTATTTATTGCGCTCCGTAGGCACAGATTTGTT
Source organism: Vibrio sp. V33_P6A3T137 (assembly GCF_009904835.1). Classification (NCBI taxonomy): domain Bacteria; kingdom Pseudomonadati; phylum Pseudomonadota; class Gammaproteobacteria; order Vibrionales; family Vibrionaceae; genus Vibrio; species Vibrio sp. V33_P6A3T137. Next base: position 55,362 of record NZ_WXWK01000073.1, read on the forward strand.
GCCATAAATCTCGTCGATAATGCGTGTTGCCTTCAACCTCGCTTAACGCTGGCGTGTGTAATGCATTTGCCGTTGTGACGGCACTTGCTTGACAATCGACATACCATATCCATTGCAGATCATTGAGTTCCAATTGACAGAGTTGCTGAGGATAGACATGTCTGGCTTGTGATAAATTGAGATTAAAACTGTTTAATACTCGTTCCAACCAAACCAATTGTGAACCGGAAGGCAAAAGCGAGCTAACCAATAATAATCGGCACTGTTTATCGAGAGACTCTATCGGGGGGGAGTAGCCAGCCAATCGCTGTGGATGAATAAGCTGCCACTCTTGAATACCCATCGCTTGTAAATAATGTTGCTGCTCAAACATAGTGTTCTACTTCACGAAATTTATCTGCATATGCTAACAAATATCGACCATCAAGCCTATAGCGGAAGTATTGAGAGCTATTCTGTTACTTATCTAAATGCTTAAAGGCATCGGTAAATTCAGGGCAATATTCAATGATACCTTGACGATCAATGAAGGCATCCTCCCATAAAGCGACCACTTGAAAAGCAGAGGCAAGCTCAGGCCATGGACAAGAAAAACCATGAGTCTGTGCTTCTTTAAACCCAAACCGTTGATAGTAATTAGGATCACCTAACACCACACAAGCAGGATAACCAAGCTCACCGAGTGAACTTAACCCTTCATTCACCAGCAATGCACCGATGCCTTGCTTGCGATATTCTTTCGCCACGGCTAATGGTGCTAATCCTTGCCAGTTGAGATCCTCACCATTGAGTGTCACTGGACTAAACAGAGCGTAGCCGACAATCTCCCCTTGCTCGTCACAAGCCACTAATGACAGCGTTCGACGTCCATTCTCACGTAGTGATGTCACCAAATTAGCTTCACTATTGGTAGCGAATACCGCGCTTAGTAATCGCTCAACAGCGAGAATATCCGCAGGAGCTTCAGTTCGAATAAGCATTCATTACCTCATTTTGTGTGTTTGGCATCTGCATGCCTTTATGCACAAAATCAGCCAACTGGTGAAGCAAAATTTGCAATACTGGAGGTAATTGTTCAAGATCCACACTGTCCATCAAGTTTTTGACAGCCAATCCTAATTCGGTATCTCCTTCAATCGACAAACGTCTTTGGAAGAACAAGGTATCAGGATCCTCTTTACGACCAGCAATCAAAATAAAATCATTCAAATACCCACTAAAACTGACATCTTCTTGGCAAGGGCGATCGGCCACAATTAACTGCGGATGTTGATAGCTAATAAACCAACGTAATGCGAGATCATGTATTTCTATTTTAAGCCATTTTCCCTCAAGAAACTCAAAATCGCCATCAGCGAGTGCTTCTTGAAACACTAACTTCAGCCCCTCTAACAAGGCTGTTTTTTGTACTCGATGAGGCAATAAATGGACTGGAGATCGCAAAATTGATGGGGCGTTTTGTACGAGTTGACGACGAATCTTGTTTATCACGCGTATTATCCGTTACCTTAAGAGACTGAACGCCCATCATAATGGATGTTAAGGTCACAATACCTGTTATGCATCAAAAAATGGTTATCGATTAAGATGAGCAATGACGCTTTCCAGCCTATCAAATCAAGGTTATAGTTGATGGGTTTCTGATGAGTAATTCTTACCGTGAATAGCACATACTGTATAGCAT